>DASYAT010000191.1:0-4734 GCA_036501205.1 Streptosporangiaceae bacterium
CGTGTTGATGATCGAGCCCTTGCCGGCCGCCTGCATGTGCGGGATCACGTACTTGCAGCACAGGTAGACCGAGGTCAGGTTCACTTCCTGGACCCGCCGCCAGGCGTCGATCCCGGTCGTCAGGATCGAGTCATCGTCTGGCGGTGAGATGCCCGCGTTGTTGAACGCGATGTCGATCCGGCCGTAGGCGGTCGCCACCTCGTCGAACAGTCGTTTCACATCGTCTTCGCTTGCCACGTCGGCGGCGATGAAACGTCCGCCGGTCTGCTCAGCCGCCTGCTTGCCCGTCTGCTCGTCGATGTCGACCGCGACGATCTTCGCTCCTTCGGCCGCCATCCGCTTCGCACTGGCCAGCCCGATCCCGCTGCCAGCGCCGGTGACGACAGCGACCCGGTCCTGCAAGCGCTCCATGCATTTCCCCTAGTCAGTCAGTGGCGATAAAAACGTTCTTGGTCTCGGTGAATGAGTCGAGCGCGTCCGGGCCCAGCTCACGCCCCAGGCCGGACTGCTTGAACCCGCCGAACGGGGTCCAGTACCGGACCGAGGAATGGGAGTTGACCGACAGGTTGCCGGTCTCGACCGCGCGCGAGACCCTGATCGCCCGGCCGACATCCCTGGTCCAGATCGAGCCGGACAGCCCGTACGGCGTGTCGTTGGCCAGCTCGATCGCCTCCGCCTCGTCCGCGAACGGCGTCACGGTCACGACCGGCCCGAAGACCTCTTCGGTGTAGGCGCGGTCGGCAAGGCTGACCGGTGCGAGCACCGTCGGCGGATACCAGTAGCCGGGGCCCGCTGGGACGTTTCCGCGTATTGCCACTTCCGTTTTTTCGTGCACATAGGAAGAAACATGGTCCCGGTGTTTTGCCGAGATGAGCGGGCCCATCTCGGTGTCCGCCGACGTGGGATCTCCGACTTTGATGCCTTTGACCGCTGGCTCGAGCAACTCCATAAACAGCGCGAACGCGCTCGCTTCCACCAGGATCCGGGACCGCGCGCAGCAGTCCTGCCCGGCGTTATCGAAGACCGCGTACGGTGCGGTCGCGGCCGCCTTCTCGACGTCGGCGTCCGCGAACACGATGTTCGCGCTCTTGCCGCCCAGCTCGAGCGTCAGCCGCTTGATCTGCTTCGCGCAGCCGGTCATGATCTGCTGGCCGACCTCGGTCGACCCGGTGAACACGATCTTGCCGACTCCGGGATGATCGACCAGTCGCTGGCCGACGACAGAGCCCTTGCCCGGCAGCACTTGGAACACGCCCTCAGGCAGCCCCGCCTCTAGTGCCAGCTCGCCGATCCTGATCGCCGTAAGCGGCGTCATCTCGGCTGGCTTGGCGATCACTGCATTTCCGGCCGCGAGGGCCGGCGCCATGCCCCAGGACAGGATCGGCATCGGGAAGTTCCACGGCACGATCAGGCCGACGACGCCGATCGGCTCGTGGAAGGTGACGTCCAGCCCGCCCGCCACCGGGATCTGCTTGCCGATCAGCCGCTCCGGCGCGGCCGCGTAGTACTGCAGCACGTCGCGCACCTGACCGGCCTCCCAGCGGGCGGCACCGACCGGGTGACCGGAGTTCGCCACCTCAAGCTGAGCTAGTTCCTCACCGTGGGTGTCGACTTGTTCGGCGAAGGCACGCAGTAGTCTGGCTCGGTCACCGGGGGAGACCGCCCGCCAGGACCGCTGAGCGACCACGGCGCGGGCGATCGCCGCGTCGGTCTCCTCGACCGACGTGCCGGGGACAGTCCTGACTTCCTGCTCGGTCGCAGGATTCAAGACCAGGTAATCGGACATAGACCCACCCCCCGTAACAGTGCTTGCTTTTCGCCTCCGGCGCTACGCGCCTTTGGCGAGGCCTTCGGGCGCTCTTATAGTCGCTCGAAACCGCGGCGGAGTTCCCAGTCCGTGACCGCTGACTCGTACGCCGCTAGCTCAACCTTGGCATAGTTCGCATAATGGCTGGCGACCTGGACCCCGAACCATTTTTCGGCATATTCGCCGTTTTCCCACAGATCGAGTGCGGACCTTAGCGTGTGCGGAACCTTCGGCCCCTCGTCGATGTAGGCATTGCCGGTGAACGCTGGCTCGAGTTCCAGCTCATTGTCGATGCCGTGCAGCCCGGCGGCGATCATGGCCGCGACCGCGAGATAGGGATTCACGTCACCGCCGGGGGTACGGTTCTCGACCCGGAGCGAGTGGCCTTGGCCGACGAGGCGCAGCGCGCAGGTGCGGTTGTCCACGCCCCAGCGGATCGCGGTCGGGGCGAAGCTGCCGGGCACGAAGCGCTTGTAGGAGTTGATGTTGGGCGCGTAGGCCAGCGTCAGCTCGCGCATCGCGGCGAGCTGGCCGGCCACGAAGTGCTCGCCCAGCTTGGACAGGCCGTGCGGCCCGTCACCGGCCATGATCGCGGTGTCGCCTTCCCGGCCACGGATCGACAAGTGGATGTGACAGGAGTTGCCCTCTCGCTGGTTGGGCTTGGCCATGAAGGTCAGCGACATGCCCTCCTGGGCTGCGATCTCCTTGGCGCCGTTCTTGTAGATCGAATGGTTGTCGCAGGTGGTGACCACCTCGTTGTAGCGGAACGCGATCTCGTGCTGGCCGAGGTTGCACTCGCCCTTGGCCGACTCCACGTACATGCCGGCGCCGGCCATGCCGCCGGTGATCCGGCGCAGCAGCGGATCGATCCGCGAGGTGCCGAGGATCGAGTAGTCGACGTTGTACTGGTTGACCGGGATCAGGTTCGTGTAGCCCTTGTCGCTGGCCTGCTCGAAGCTGTCCTTGTAGACGACGAACTCAAGCTCGGTGCCCGCCAGCGCGACCCAGCCGCGCTCGGCTAGCCGCGCTACCTGAGCCTGCAGGATCTGCCGGGGCGAGGCCACCACCGGGGATTCGTCGAACCAGGTCAGGTCCGCGAGCACGAGCGCGGTTGCGGGCAGCCACGGCACCCGGCGCAGCGTCGAGAAGTCGGGCTTGAGCACGAAGTCGCCGTAGCCGTGCTCCCAGGAGGACATCTCGTACCCGCCCACGGTGTTCATGTCCACGTCCACCGCGAGCAGGTAGTTGCAGCCCTCCGCGAAATGATGCACGACTTCGGCGAGGAAGTACTCGGCCGACAGGCGCTTGCCCTGGAGCCGGCCCTGCATGTCGGTGAAGGCGAGCGTGACCGTGTCGATCTCGCCTGCCGTCACCGCCGCCTGGAGCTGGTCCAGGCTGAGAAAGCCGGGCCGACGGGGCGCCCCGGTGCCGTGACTGTCCGTCATAATCAGACCTCTAGTTCGTGCTCGATCGCGGCCAGTTCCTCAGCGGTGCCCTGGACCTTGGGCCCGGTGAACCACTTCCTGGCCGAGACTAGCCAGTAAATGCCGGCGTAGCCGATCACCACTACCACCGCCACGATCGAGTAGTTGAACGTGTCCAGGTCGAGGGTGCCGCCGCTGGTCACCGGGCCGAACTGGGGCAGCATGAACAAGATTGCGATCAGGAACACCCAGACGATCGCGATCCAGCCGACCGGGGCGCTCCACTTGCCGAGGTTCCACGGCCCGGCCTTGAAGTTCGCGCCTTGCAGGCGGCGCAGCAGGGTCGGCAGCACGTAGGCGATGTACAGGCCGATCACCGCGATCGAGGTGACCGCGCCGTAGGCGACAACGCTGAACAGGTAGGGCAGGCCGAGGATCAGCGCGCCGGCGGCGGCCAGCCAGATCGCGTTGGTTGGCGTCCTGGTCCGGTGGTTGACCTTGTGCCAGAACGCCGATCCCGGCAGCGCGCCGTCGCGGGAGAACGCGTAGATCATCCGGGAGTTCGCGGTTACCGACGACATGCCGCAGAACAGCTGGGCGCCGATCGCGACCAGCAGGAGCAGCTTGGCGCCGGTCAGGCCGATCGCCTGCTGCCAGATCGCGGCCGGGGCGGCGCTGACCTCGCCGGCCGCGGCGGAGTAGAGCGTGCCCCCGATCTTGCCCTGGATCGCGAACACCATGCCGAGCAGCAGCACCCAGCCGGCCGCCAGCGAGACGACGATCGACATCACGATGCCGCGCGGGCCGGCCGTGGCGGCCTGGTGGGTCTCCTCGGTCAGGTGCGCCGAGGCATCGTAGCCGGTGAACGTGTACTGGGCGGTGAGCAGGCCGATCGGGATGATGTACCACCAGCCGAGGTGCAGGCCGCTGCCGTTGAACAGGCCCGTGAAGGCCTCCTTGGCCGGAAGGTGATGCGAGGGCGCGAAGATCAGCGCCGCGACGATGATCAGCACGCCGACGATGTGCCACCAGACGCTGATGTCGTTAAGCATCGCCACCAGCTTGATCCCGAACTGGTTGAGCAGGCCGTGCACGAGCAGCACGATCGCGAAGATGAGGATCGTCTCCCAGCGGGCCGTGCCCACCCCCCACTCCAGGTTCAGGAACGCGTTGATGAAGAACGCGCAGCCGAAGTCGATGCCGGCGGTCACCGCCACCTGGCCGATGAAGTTGAACCAGCCGGTGAACCAGGACCAGGCCGGGCCGTTCCTTGGCGCAAGCTTGGCCGCCCAGTAATACAGGCCACCCGCCGTCGGGTAGCTGGAGCACACCTCCGCCATGGCCAGGCCGACGAACAACGTCATGACGCCGACGCCGAGCCAGCCCCAGATGATGACGGCCGGACCGGCGCCGAGCTGCTGCTGCTGGTGGTGATCGGCGCCCAGCTGTTCTGCGGCATGTCGTCGGTGACGGCGAACTCGCGGATGATCTACGCGTTCTCCC
>DASYAT010000192.1:0-3989 GCA_036501205.1 Streptosporangiaceae bacterium
TCTACGCCACCAGCCAGAAACGTGGTCTCGCCTCCGATTCCGCTCAGCCGATCCGCCTTTTTGTGCTGCTGCGGACCCTGCGGATTCCGGCCGTCTTTCTGGTGTCGATCCCGGTCGCCGTGATTTATCCCCGGGCCGCGATGTACGTGTGGTTCCTGATCTGGATTTCCGGAGCGCTGATCAGCCGGTTCGCGCCGCGATCAGTGGCCGCAGAAGAAGCCGACGCACCGGAGCAAACTGACTGATCGATCTTCGAATGGCCACCCTCTCCTGGGGTAGCTGCCGGCCATGTCACAGCTGGCCACACCGCCCAGCCGCCGGGCGAAGCTGATCGAGGCCGCTCAGGAGAGCTGGGTATCCGCACTGACCGACCTGGGCGGACGCAACACACTGCTTTATTACAAGGACCGGCGCTCAGGCACGCTCGACCTCGCCGCCGCCGATCCGGCCGCCGTCGAGCACTTCATCACCACCGGGTCAATCCGGCTCACGAAGCTGTTCCGCGACGTGGACGCCAGGGCCGACGCGATCCGCCGGGTCCAGGTGATCTACCGCAAGGCCAAGGAGCTGCTCGAAGAGCGCGGCATCCGCGCCGGCTACTTGGCAATCGGCATGGCCCGCTGGGACGAGCTGTTCTTGCTGCCGGCCGCGCCGGTGCAGCTGCGCGGGCTGACCATCCAGCCGACCAGGGCCAGGCACGACGACTTCGAGCTGGTGCTCGACGAGGAGTCCGAGGTCAACCCGGTCCTGCTGCACAAGCTGGCCAGCATCTACGGCGCCGCCACGGACAAGGTGGGCGAACTCCGGGGAGAGCGGCTCTACTCCCAGCTGCGGCAGGTGGCCAGCGCCGCCGAGATGCCGGGCTTCGAGATCGCTGACCGAGTGGTGATCGGCACGTTCACCTACGCCAAGCTGCCGATGGTCAGGGACATGCAGACGGCCTCTGAGTTGCTGACCGACAGCGACGTAGTCGCCGCTATCGCTGGCGACCCGGACGCGCAGGAGTTCCTGTCCGGCGCCGACGATGACGACGCCGAGCCGATGCTGGACTCGCTGGCCTCCGATTACTCCGTGCTCGACGCCGACTCATCGCAGCGCAGCGCGATCGCGGCCGTCTTGTCCGGGCGCAGCCTGGTGATCCACGGCCCGCCCGGCACCGGCAAGAGCCAGACCATCGCCAATCTGATCGCCGCTCTGGTCGCGCGTGGCCGTAAGGTGCTGTTCGTCGCCGAGAAGCGAGCCGCCATCGATGCGGTGCTTTCCCGGCTCAAGGGCGTGGACCTTGGCGAGCTGGTGCTCGACATCCACGAGGGCACCAGGGATCGCCAGCGGATCGCTCGCGACCTCGGCGCCAGCCTTGACCTGGCGCATCAGACCCAGGCACCGGACGACTCGAGCTTGCGGCGGCGGCTGGCCGACCGGCAGCGCCGGCTGACCGAGCACGTCAAAGCCCTGCATGAGGCGCATCCGCCGTGGGGGCTGACCCCGTTCGCGGTGCAGTCGGCCCTGCTCGGGATCCCGGAGTCGGCCCGTACCCCGGTCCGGCTGCCGGCCCCGGAGCGGATCACCGGCGAAGCGGCCGATGACCTGCGGGATGAGCTGAAGGAGTTCTCCCGGCTGGGCGGGTTCGCGATGCGGCCGGGGTCGACGCCGTGGTTCGGCGCCGCGCTGCGAACCGGTGAGGACGTGCGACGGGCCTGCAACCTGGCCGCTTCGCTCAGCTCGCACACCGTGCCCCGGCTGATGGAGATGCAAGCCAGGGTCAGTGCCACCGTCGGGCTGCGGGCACCGGCGAGCTATGCGGACGTGCTCGCGCGGATGCGGCTGTACGAGGCGGTCCAGCGGACGCTGGCCTGCCTGGATCCGGCCGTGTTCGCCGCGAACCCGAAGGCACTGGCGGACGCCGTGACCGGGACCGGCGACGCGTCGATGGGCGAGCGGCGGCGGCTGAAGAAAGAGGCCCAGCGACTGCTGGCCGGCTCGGCCAGGCCGTCCCGCGACGAGCACGCCGCGATGCTTCGCGCCGCCGCCGCGCAGCAGGCTGAGTGGGAGGCGCAGCGGCTGGTCGGAGTTACCGGCAACGACACCGGGCCTGGGCTGCTTCCGAATGTGCCCCCGCAAATTTTCCAGCTAAAAGAATTTCTAGGTGAGTGCGCGGGACAACTCGATGCCCTTCGTCAGTACGTCCGGCTGGAAGCTGAGGACACTGCTGAGCAGCTGGCCGCTCTGACCGCCGATCAGGAGACGGCCTGGCGGCTGCCTCGGTTGTATGAGCTCGCGGCCAAGTTCGACCAGCTCTGCCTGGGGCCGCTGCTCGACGAGCTAGGTCGGAACCAGGCGCCGCCCGAGCTCGCCGCGGCTGCGTTCGACCACGCCTGGTACGCCTCGATCCTGGATCAGATCCGGGTGCGCGACCCGCGCTACGGGGCCGAGCAGGGCGGAGCGCTCGACGAGGTCGCCGACGACTTCCGCCAGCGCGACATCGAGTACCTGACCTCGAACCGGCGGCGGGTCAGGCACGCGTGGGCGCAACGGCTGCGCGAAGCGCAGGACCAGCACCCGCTGCAAGCGCGGGTGATCCGCAAGCAGGCGGCGCTGCGCCGGAGCCACCTGCCGCTGCGGCGACTGCTCGACCAGACCTCGGACGTGCTGTTCGCGCTGAAGCCGTGCTGGGCCATGTCGCCGCTGATGGTCAGCCAGGTCTTGCCGGCCACCAGGCTGTTCGACGTGGTGATCTTCGACGAGGCCAGCCAGATCGTGCCCGCCGACGCGATCCCGGCGATCATGCGCGGGCATCAGATCGTGGTCGCGGGCGATGACCGGCAGTTGCCGCCGACGAACTTCTTCCGTCAGGTCGGTGAGGTTGAGGACGACCCAGCCGACGATGATCGTCCCGGGTTTGCCGCCGTCCATGACGACACCGACCAGGTCGAGGATGAGGAGAGCCTGGTCTCGTTCGGGGTCGGCTTCGAATCGGTGCTGGACGCGCTCCGCCCGCTGTTGCCGACCTGGCCGCTGGCATGGCACTACCGAAGCCGGGATGAGCGGCTAGTGGCGTTCTCCAACGCGCACATTTACGGTGGCGCGCTGACCACCTTCCCAGGGGTGTTCCGTGACGACTGCCTGCGGCACGTGGTGGTCAACCAGACACCGGAACCCGGGCAGGAAGTCTCAGTCACCGCCGAGGTGCAGCGCGTGGTCGAGCTGATCTTCGAGCACGCCAGGACCAGGCCGAACGAGTCGCTCGGGGTGATCGCGCTCGGCGTCAAGCACGCGGAGCGGATCGACACGGCGCTGCGGGCGGCACTGACCGCGCAGGGCGAGTTGGAAGGCTTTTTCACCGAGGACGGCGCGGAGCCGTTCTTCGTGAAGAACCTGGAGCGGGTGCAGGGCGACGAGCGGGACGCGATCATCTTGTCGATCGGGTACGGCAAGCATCCGGACGGGCGGATGCGCTATCAGTGGGGGCCGTTGCTGCGTGACGGCGGCGAGCGCCGGCTGAACGTGGCCGCGACCAGGGCCAAGCACCGGCTGACGCTGGTGTCGTCGTTCTCCAGCCATGATGTGGACCCTGACCGGCTGACCAAGGCCGGAGCGAAGATGCTGGCCGACTACCTGGACTACGCGGGTTCCGGCGGGACCGTGGTGGCGGCGTCGAGCGGGCTGGATGCGGCCGAACTGAACGCGTTCGAGGCGGACGTGCGGGATCGGCTGGCCGAGTGCGGGATCATCGTGGTGCCGCAGTACGGGGTCGGCGGGTACCGGGTGGACTTCGCGGCCACCCACCCTGACGACGGCGATCGAATGGTGCTGGCGATCGAGGCCGACGGGGCGTCTTATCACCGGTCGGGCAGCGTGCGGGACCGGGACCGGCTGCGCAGCGAGCATTTGCGGCGGCTGGGCTGGAGCTTCCACCGGATCTGGTCGACGAGCTGGTTCCATGACCCGGCAAGCGAGGTTGCCAAGCTCAAGGATGCTTACACCGAGGC
>DASYAT010000193.1:0-53220 GCA_036501205.1 Streptosporangiaceae bacterium
TTGAGTCGGACGGGTCCTGGCGCCAGGCCGTCAGTAGGGCCTCACGCAGCCGTTCGAGTCCAGCGGCGCCGAGCAACTCGCGATAGCGCGCGACGGCCGGCTGCGGGAGCTCGTCTCGGCTCAGCAGCCGACCGGCGAGGAAATCGGCCAGCGCCAGCGGGTCAGGCTGGCCGGCCGCGCAGGCAGCATGATGACTTGTCATGAGTCCGGCCGCCGCCGCCCAGATAGCACCGGCCGGATCACCTGCGTGCCGGCACGCGTCGGCCACGATCGCGATCGCGTACTCAGCGACGGCAAGAGCCTGCGCCGCATGACCGGTGCTGACCAGCTCGTTCACCACCGAGGTCGAGTTGTCTACCCGCTTGGCGTACCGGCCGGACTCGCCTTCCTCGATGTATCCGTACTGGCCGAACTCCTCAGCATCGAGCAGCGCGCCGAGCCGGGCGGCAATCGCGTCCAGGTCAGCCGCCGCGCTCGCGGCGCGCAGTTCCAGGCGGCCGCGCCAGTCGTCGTCTTCCACCAGTTGATCGAGGACCAGCAGTAGCAGCTCGTCGCGATTGAGCGAGTTCAGCCAGGACTGAACCCCGTTAGATCGCGGCTTCGCCCCCGCTGCCTGCCCAGTCGCCGCAGGCCCAGCCGCTGCGGGCCGCGCCGTTGAACGAGCCTTACGCCGCGCCGTCGAACGCGAGCGCAGATAGGCCAAGCCGACCGCGACGCAATGCTTGCAGAAAAATCCCTCTTTGCCGTACGGGCAATCACACGCGCCACTCACCGGCGCGGCGTCGCCAATATTCAATACGACGATGTACTCGTCGGTACCGCTCACCGACGCGGTGATCTTGCTGCCCAGAATCGCGAGATTGTCGACCGCGTCCAGGTACTCGATACCGCGCTCGAACGATCGCTCACCCGCCGCCGCCCGCAGGTCAGCCTCAGTACAGCCATTTCCCACAATGGTCGCCACATTGTCATTTAACAACAGGCCACCGACAGTCAAGCCCGAGCGCGAAGCCGATCCCCGCCGACCTGCACCTCTGTCACTCTGCCGCCCTTCACGCCTGTAGCCGATCGTCATATTCGGCACACTCGTCACGCCCGTCGCAGCTAACGACCGGTCTGCCCGCCCATCCGACCACCGCACCGTCGGCCTCTCACGGACGGCGACGACTCCTCACGATAATCGACAAATTTTGTCGCTTATCTCTCGATTAGCTCGCCGGAAATCTGTGACAAGGGCCGCGGGTTTAATAACCGTGCCGGGTGTCGGGCGCCGGGTGCCGTGCGCCAGGTGCCAGGTGCCAGGTGCCAGGTGCCGGGTGCCGGGCGCCGGGCGCCGAGGCCGACTGGCTGGGGCTGGAGTTGCGAATGGGGCGAAAGGTGCGGGCTGCGGCGCGGTGCCCGCCTGGCCCGGCCGGGTGAATGTGCGGATTCATCCCCCGGATCCCGGATGAATATGCACATTCATCCGCCGATATCATCATGGCCATGAAAGCAGACCGTGAATGGTAATGCTGTCGGTGCCTGTGTGACTGAGGTGACGCCTGCGAGATAGGAAACCGCCGCGCCGCCTGCGGGAGGGCCGGCCGCCGGCCATCGTCCGAGCCGCTACGGAATCGGGACGAGATCAGAAACCTGCGGCTTATTTCCGCCCGAGCACTATGTCGTCGCGGGCCGTGACACTTGAGCGGCGGACCGAGGAATATGCGAGCACCACCAGCCCGAGCGGACCGACATTGCCGACCACAACTCACGCCCGTCCCGCTAGCCACTCAACTGCCGCCTCGCGCAGCGCCGCCACCCGCGCAGCGCCGCCACCGCACAGCGCCGCCACCCGCGCAGCGCCGCCACCCGCGCAGCGCCGCCACCGCACAGCGCCGCCACCCGCACAGCACCGCCACTCTGCGCAGCACGGCCGGCTCTCCCGCCACCGCCACCCTGCGCAGCCAAACATCCACTGCTTTGCGGCGGCACAGCGCAAGTGATCCAGATCGCACTGGATTCGCGGCTAGCCAGATCGAAGCCGGGTATAGCCGGGCAGTGCTATGCGAAGTAGACTATAAAACTAGTAGGAAAATAGGGTTTCATGGTCCGGCGAGATCCGGCCGGGCAGTCGCGTAAGTGAGGTGGATTGGGTAGATGGGCCCAACGGCACGCGCGGCAGTCACAGGGGTCAGGCGCGGCCAATGCGTCCCGGACGGCGAGCGGCCGCCGACCAGCGACCGCAACTGGGCGGGGATCAGGGCTTTACAGGGGGCAGATAGCAAGGAGGCGTCGTGACGCTACCTGACTTCTTCATCGGCGGAGTTCCCAAGGCCGGGACGACGGCCTTGCACTCAGCCCTGGCCAAGCACCCAGAGCTCTACCTGTCTTCGGTTAAGGAGCCGAAGTTCTTCCTCACCGACGGACCACCGCCGACCGAGGGCGGGCCGGGGGACGCGAAGACCTATCGCGAGCACATCTGGCGGCGGACGGACTACGAGGCGCTGTTCGCTGGAGCTCCGCCCGGCGCGCTCAAGGGCGAGTCGACCCCGTTCTACCTGTTCAGCGAGGCCGCGCAGGACCGTATCCAAGCCCTGATCCCTCGGGCCAAGTTCATCATTGTGCTCCGCGATCCGGTAGAACGCGCGCATTCCAACTGGACGCACATGTGGTCCGCCGGACTCGATCCCTGTGACGACTTCGTCGAGGCGTGCGAGCGCGAGCCCGTCCGGGTTGCCGCCGGCTGGGCCGACTTCTGGCGCTATACCGAACTCGGCAAGTACGGCGAGCAGCTCAACCGGCTGTATAAGCGGTTCCCGCCGGAGCAGATCCGGATCTTCCGCTACCGCTCCCTGATCGCTGACCCGGCCCAGGCCCTAGACCAGGTGTGCGAGTTCCTCGGCATCTCCGCCGGCCAGCTCGCTGAACTGCCGCGCGAGAACGTCACCGCGCACCCGAATCCCACCGTCCGCTATTGCGCGATCGCGACCGCCCGACGGGCCTCCGCCACGGTGTCGGCCTTGCTACCTGGCCACCTCGGATCCGGCCTGAACGATCGGCTTGAGCACCTGCTGCAGCAAAACGCCGCTCCCCGGCGCCCGCTGACCTGGGAGGAGCGCAAAGCACTGATCCCCCTCTTCGAGTCCGATATCAGGCTGCTGGAAAGCGTCACGAGCGAGGACTTCAGCGACTGGCTCTCGCCGAGGGACAACTCGGGCGGTCTCGTCGGCGCCCGGCCAACGGGCCAGCGCCAAGCCCGCAACGGCCGCCCCCGCCAGTACTGACTACGCGGCCACGGTCACAGCACCAGCACCAGCACCAGCACCAGTCGCATCGCCGATGACGACCGCGGCCGCCCGCAATTCGGTCACCAGGTCATGCGACCCATTGGCATTCGTCAGCTCGTAGTACAGCCGCTCCTGCCCACCACCCACGTCGACGACCGTGAGATACCGCAATCCCAGCCCGCCAGCCGGAATCAGCGACTCTCCCACGGGCCCGGCCCCAGCCGCGACCAGCGCCGCCGGCCCAGCCCCGACCGCCACCCCCGTGCACTCCTCGCAGTTCTGCTCGGCGGTGGCCCGTCCGTCGTAGTAAGCCGCCACCCCCTCCGGCGAGAACATCACCGACGCCACTCGCACGCCCCGAGCGTCCCACTCCCCCGGCCGCGGCGCGAGCGCCGTCCCATGCCAGGTCCAGGCCAGCCCGTCGGCACTAGTCGCGTAGTCCGTGGTCATCCGGTCCGTGTGATCGGGATCGGCCAGCGGATGCACCGACGCCCACAGATGCCAGAGCCCGTCCCGCTGAACGATAACCGGGTCCTTTACGCCACTAACCTCATCGCCCGGCAGCACGACCCGCCGCTGCGCCGACGAGAACAGCTCGGGGGAATCCGCCTCAAGCAGCTCAATCCGCCAGTGCTTGGTACCGATAGTCGCGCAGCTCAAGTAGAGCCGCCAGCGCCCTTCTGGCGTCAACGCCAGCGCCGGCCGCTCGAGCGACTCGCAATCCATCTCGTCCTTGTCGACCGTAAACAGCGGCTCGAAGGTGACCCCGTCGGACGATCTGGCGACCTGCACCGCATAACCACGCAACGACGTGGTGCGCAGCCGGTAAGCCAGATAGATGTCATCACCGACGCGAACAGCGCTCGGCGAGCCCGCCCAGGCGCCCACGCCGGTCTCCGGCGCCGACACGACGATTAGTGAATTGGCAGGATCCGGCGACGCCAGCATCGGCGCGCTAGGCTCATCGAGTATCATATCTCCACAATACGTTACATTTTGGCCTCGCGGCATTCACTCCGCTAAGCGCGACGAAAAACCGACTAAGACGATCGGAGAACTCGACTAAGTCTAGCGGGAAACTCTTTCCTACGATGGCAGATCGGCCTCGAACGGATCAGCGCCCGCGCCCGCCGGCGCCTCCGCCTCAAGCCGCTCCCTGGCCTCCGCAAGCGACCGGCGCACGTCCTTACCCACCTTCGGATACCTCGGATCGAGCGAAACCAGCGCCTCTACGATCACGGCCGAGGCACAGATCCGCGCGAACCACTTACGATCGGCCGGGATCACGTGCCAAGGCGCCCAGGCCGTGCTGGTGTGGCTCAGCATCTCGGAGAACGCGCGCTGGTAGTCATCCCAGTACTGCCGCTCCGCGATGTCGGCGGCCGAGAACTTCCAGTTCTTCTCCGGCACATCAAGCCGCTTGAGGAACCGCCGTCGCTGTTCCTCCTTCGACACATTCAACAGCAGCTTCACGACCTTGAAGCCGTTGTCGCTCAGATACCGCTCCCACTCGTTGATCTCGCGGTACCTGTGGTGCCAGATCCCCTTGCCCCGATGGCCAGCCGGCAGGCGCTGCCGGTCCAGGTTCTCCGGATGAACCCGGACTACGAGCACCTCTTCGTAGTGCGACCGGTTGAAGATGCCAATCTCGCCCCGGGACGGAGTCACCCGGGCGTAGCGCCACAGGTAGTCGTGACCAAGCTCGGCCGCCGAGGGCACCTTGAAGCTGTGCACGTTCACGCCCTGCGGATTGACGCCGCTCATCACGTGCCTGATCGTGCCGTCCTTGCCGCCGGCGTCCATCGCCTGGATGATCACGAGCAGCCCGTGGGTGCCCTGAGCCGCCAGCCGGGCCTGGTATTCGGCCAGCAGCTCGATCCCGCGACTCAGCCACTCCTGGCCGTCCGCCTTGCGCAAGAACCCGGCCTTGTACCGGGGATCGAAGTCCTCGGGCAGATCGACCGTGCTGCCCGGCTTGACTCCCAGCGGCTTGATCAGTTCCGCCAGTTGCTCTTCCCAGTCCGCCATCGCCGTCCTTTACCTCAGTAGCGACTACCTCAGTAGCGACCGCCAACCACCTGCTCGGCCAGCGGGTCGAGCACGGCCAGCTCCTCGGCGGTCAGCTTGATGCCCAGCGCCGCCACGTTCTGGTCGAGCCACTTGATCCGCTTGGTGCCTGGGATCGGGGCGACGCAAACGCCAAGCCGTTCCCCTTGCCCCTGTACCCAGGCCAGCGCAATCTGAGCCGGAGCGACACCCCGGCCCTGCGCGACCCGCGCGACCGCATCGGCTATCGCCTGGTTCGCCGTCGCCGCATCAGCGGTGAACCTCGGGTTGTATCGCCTGAAGTCCCTGACACCGAGCGTCCCGACATCCAGCGTCCCAGTCAGGAACCCGCGCCCGAGGGGCGAATACGGCACGAGCCCAACCCCGAGTTCGATCATCGCGTCCAGCACGGTCGTCTCAGGATCGCGTGTCCACAGCGAGTACTCGCTCTGCACGGCGCTGATCGGATGCACCGCGCAGGCCCGGCGCAGCAGTGCGCCGTCGACCTCGGACAGCCCGAGGTAGCGGACTTTGCCCTCGGCGACTAGCTCGGCCATCGCGCCGACCGTCTCCTCGATCTCGGCCGTCTCCGGCGGCCGGTGCAGGTAATACAGGTCGATCGTGTCCACCCCGAGCCGCAGCAGCGACGCCTCGCACGAGTACTTCACGTACCCGCGCTCGCCCCGAATCGTCCGCGAGCTGCCGCCAGCGGTCCGGTCGATGCCGAACTTGGTCGCCAGCTGGACCTCATCCCGGCGTCCGGCGATCGCCCGGCCGACCAGCACCTCGTTGTGCCCGGTCCCGTAGATGTCAGCCGTGTCGATGAACGTCACGCCGAGGTCGAGCGCCCGGTGAATGGTGGCGACCGAGGTGTCCCAGTCGGCCGCGCCATACACATCGCTCATGCCCATGCAGCCCAGCCCCTGGACCGAGACCGTGAGCTCCCCCAGCGAAGTCGTTCCGACGTTTGCCATTGCCTGCCCTCTCCCAAAGCCCTGTCATGCCCGCCTCAGCCGACAGTAGTAGCCGCCCCAGACCAGGCAGCAGACAGGTCCGCCGTGTCCCAGCGAAGCGACCCGCCCTGCGGGCCAAGCTCCGCCGCGCAAGACCGGCCTTGGCCGAATTCACCTCGACGGTTACTCGCCTTTCCCGCCGAAGTTAATTCCGATCCACAACAATGGGTGTAATTTTAGGAAGAAAAATTTACGAAGCTTTGGATCGGAGAGCACTATGCGCACGTTTTCGCAGGTAATCGCCATTACCGGCCTAGGGGTTATGACCGTCGCCAGCACGCTGATCGCGGCGGCGCCAGCGGACGCGGCACCAACCTCAAAGCCGCTGCCGTGCCACGCATCAATGAGCAACGCCCACCCGGCCGATTACACCACGACTACGGTGAATGTGAAGTCTGTCGCAAATGTCAAAGTTACCACCGTAGCCCACTATCGCACGGTTAATCGCGTCCATCACCGCCGCGCCAATACCCAAGGAAAAGCCGGCGTTCCTTACTACATCAGCGGAGCAACCCCCGGATTCCGGGTCATAGTCGACGTAACTGTCAAGTGGCCCCACCGCACCGGCACCTGCCAAACCTCCTTCGTCCCCCACTCCTAACGGCCGGCCAAGTTCAACAGGAAGACTTCGCGTCAAATAACACCCACAAGTCTTCCGCTTATCGAGGTCGCCTCTACGCGGCAACCGCGGACGGGTGTTGCGTTCTAGGGGGCGGTGGCCGAGCCTCGGGATTGCCAGTAGCACCCGGGAACCGGCTAGCGCTGAGGCTGCTTGCCGGTAATGCCCCACTCAAGTTGATCTAGCGGATCCGGGTCGGTCGCCCCGAGGTCTACCCAGGTCATGCCGTCAAGGAAGATCGGCAATTTGGGAATCTCAGCGCCGGGCAGGCGAACTGGGATCACCGGGCAGTGGCGGCGGATGAACTGCCTCAGGAATGCTTCGAGCTCCTGGTTCTGCCAGGGACCAACCTTGGATCCCACGATCACCGCGGCCGCGGGGATGCGCTCGATCTGCTCCTCAAGCCGTCGCTGCCACGGGAGTCCAGGCTGGAGTTCGCGCTCATCGAGCCACGGCCTGAGCCCGCGCTGGCAGAGCTGATCGGCCAGCAGCCTGACGGCCGGCTTGTCGCCGACGTTGTGGCAAAGGAAGACGTCAAACTCCTCCACCTCTTCCTTGCCCTTCAGTACCGTCGAGGCGGCCGCGTCCTCCCGGCGGCGGTCGGCCGAGGCGTCCATCTCGGCGATGAGCTCGGTGTCGGCGGTTGGCTCGTAGTCGTCGCGAAGCGAGGTCCGCCGTTCGCAGACCGGGCACAGGATGTCGTCCTTGCCGAGCCGACGGCGCTGCTCCACCTGCTCGGGAGTGAACGCGGACTTGTCATGGGGGCAGCAGTACTGGCGCTGTCTGACGACCTTGCCATCGGTGGCCCTGCGTTCCAGGTGGGTGTGCACGAACCGTTCGAACTGCATCCGAGACTGGGGCGGCACGTTGTCGTATCCGACCGACAGCTCGGCCTTGCCTTCACCATCCGGCTTCAGGAAGACGGTGCACTCCCCGTTGTCGGCGGCGAATCTGGCCGCCGACTGCCACGTAGCGGTCCTGGTGAACCGGTCACTGAGGGCGAGCCGGACGACCAGCGTGGCGTAGATACTTTCGATCGGTCCTTCGAACCGGAAGACAACGCAATCGCCGCGCGGCGCTTCCGACGCCGGCAGGTCGCGCCGGTAAGCCGAAGGGAAGACCAGCTGCGTACCGTCTTTTTCCTGTTCGCGCAGGACGATTTCGTATCGGATTAGCTCTTCCAAGGTGGCAATGACGAGCAGACGTTCTTCCAGGTGGCCCTCGACCCGATTCTCGGAAGGGATAGGGAAGTCCAACTCGATCACCTTGGACTCCATGATGCTGCCGTGACCGTCCGGCTCATTTTTGGCGGCGTTCACAATCGCGCTGGCGTAGGCATCGAGCAACTCGGGTCGCAACAAGATGTAGTCGCCGTACTTAAGCCGTTTGACCAGGCCGGCGGACTCAAGGCGGGCGATGCAACCTTCGAAGAGCGCGGTCAGCCCGGCCGCCGGCTGCTCCTGCGTCTCCGCTAGGTCGAGGGCTTGCTCGGTGCTGAGCAGCCGCCGGGCGTCGGGGACCGTGTTCTGGAACCGGCGGCTGAGTTCGTCCAGCGGAATCAGCAGGCTGCCGACGGGATCGTCTTTCTGTTCGACGACGAACCGGCGCACCTCGGCGAACAGCGCGGTAGAGGTGATCTTGGGTAGCTGCTCCCAGTCAATCGCGGCCAAGATCATCGAGCGCAGCCGGTCGACGTTGTCGCCTTCCTTCGCGCTGGTCGCGAGGTAGGCATCGATACCAAAGTCAGCCTTCACCTGATCGATCCGCCCGTTGGAGATCGAGATTCCGTCGCGATCGGTCCTGGCCGCGACCAGGAACATAGCCAGGTCGTCGGTGCTGAGCGGATGTGCGTGCCGGACGGCCCTGGCCCAGTGCCGCACGTCAGCCAGCGGCTGGGATTCGCTCCGGGAGTCGAACACGATGACCGCGACGGCCGCGCCACCGAGGTGCAACTGATGGACGATCCGGTAGCCAGGCTGGCCGGCCAGGTCCCACAGGAGCACCTCCCGCTCGTCATCGGAGGCCTGCTCTCCGGAGGTCCCTGCGTTCTCGCTGGCCACCAGCCGCCAGATCTTCCGGCCGTGAGTCGAATCGGTAGCACGGAACTGTTCGCCCGCGAGCACCATCGCCAGCCCTGACTTGCCCACCCCGGTCTCGCCGAGAAGCAGCACCTTCGCGTTGGCATAAGTCGTGCTGTCGGCGGGGGCGGCGCCAGACCTGTTCCAGTTACCGACGAAGAGCAACTCGGTCGCTCCTGGATCGACCAGCACTAGCAGCCCGGCGGTGGCGCTGACGGCGGGCCTGGTGAAGTGGGCCGCCACGTTGCGCAAGGGCGGATCGCGATACCAGAGCTGGGTCAGGCCGCCCGCCAGCGACCACCCAAGTAGCTGGCCGCTGGACGACCAGACCAGTGCGGTGTTCAGCTCGCGGACATAGATCATTCCGGCCGCCGGGATGGTCTCGATGACGGTCGCCGGCATCGGGTCGCCGAGGCGCCAGACCTGCATCGTCGCGTCCGCCGACGCCGAGACGATCCACTCTACGTCCATCCAGCGCAGGCCGGTGACAGTCTTGTCGTGGTGCTCGACGGGCCCTGTCATCTTCCCGCTGCTGGCATCGATCAGCCAGATTTTTGACGTGCCCGTGGTGCAGGCCAGCCAGCGCCCGTCAGGTGACCAGGTCAGGTTGATGCCCTCAAATCGATTGGCGGAAAACCGGTTCGTGGTCAGAGTGCATTCCCAGACCACGCTGTGATCAGGGTCAGAATCGAGCAGGCTCAGTATCATTTTTCCCGGCAGCGAATGCGCCAGCCGGACCAGCCGATTGCCATCAGGGGCGAAAGCCACCGCGCTCGCGAGGCCAATCGACTCGGGCCGCGGATCGGGGCCGGGGCCGGACAGGTCAGATAGGTCGAGCAGCCGGCCACGGCCGCGATCGTCCCTGAAGGCGAGCCGACGACCATCGGGAGACCAGGCCAGGCCCGGTGCCAGCGCGCAGGTTAGCTGAGCAAGCGGCGCGCCGACGGCATTGCCCCTAATCGCCGCGATGCTCAGCCGCTGGCCTATCGATAATGCCAGCCGGTCTGCGGCCGGAGACAATGCCACACTGACCTGCTGATCCCGGCGAGTTGGCCATGAGCCCGCCACATGAACCTGGCCGGGCGACCAAGGCCGATATTGCTCCGGTGGCCGCTTGGCTGAGGCGCCCGGCGAAGCCGACACTTCAGGCGCCAGAAATCCCTCATGACTGTTTGACACAAACAACACCCCAGCTCCCGTATCCCAATGATCATTATGTGTCGCATTCGACACTGACGCGAGAGGGCTTCGAACATATTTACAGAAGTATTGTGCCGGTATAAATTCCGTTTATGGCGGATCGTGAACCCGGAATGCGCAACGAAGCGGCCCCTTGGTCGGATTTCGACCCGGACAGATATTCTAAGGACAATTATGCCAGTATCTACCCTGAGGATGCCGAGATCATACGATTCGCCAGCAGTTTCCTAATCGAGGCATTCGATGGCAGGCCCAAGGTCCGGCGGGCAGTCGATGTCGGCGCCGGCCCGAACCTGTACCCGGCGCTCCTGATGCTGCCCTGGACCGAGCACATCACTTTCACCGAGTACGCGCCACTCAATGTCGACTGGCTCAAGGCCAACCTCGTCGACGGGCCCGACGAGTGGTCGTGGCAGCCATTCTGGCACCTGATGGCCAATCAGCATGGCTACGCGGACGTCGATCGGCCGCGCCAGCGTCTTGCCACCAACCATGAGGTGCGCAAGGCGAGCGTTTTCGGCCTGGCAAAGCAAGCCTGGCAGTTAGGGACCATGTTCTTCGTCGCCGACGGGCTGAGTGAAGACGAGGCCGAGTTCGAGGCGGCAGTACGGTCGTTCCTCGCCGCCCTCGCGCCCGGCGCACCCTTCGTCATGGCGTTCATGGAAGGATCCCCTGGTTACGACGTCGGCGGCATCGGGTTTCCCGCCGTTAACGTCAGCCACCAGTCACTGGTCGAACTGCTGGCCAACCTGCCGGTTACCGGAGCCACGGTCCTCCGCACCGATAAGTCCATTCGCCCGGTCCGAGAGGACTACGAGGCTATGCTGTGCGTAACCGGTCACGTAACGGCGGATTAATGGGTCGGTCGGCCTGTTCGTCTGCAGATTAGGTTACAATTAGGGTTCCTGCCCCCTGGGCAGGCGAAGTTTCCGTGCGGCTTGCCTGATTCGCAGAGCCGAGGTCCGATGACGAACTCCACCCATAGCAGTGCAAACGGCTTACCTGACCGGGCGAGCATGTCCAGATCGAGTCGAATAGGGCATCGTCGCACGGATCATGCCCGACAGTTCCTTGAAAGTAAGGTCTGGTGGCGTCCTGGTAAGCTAACGTTGCCGTTCATGGCTGACACAAAGGTCGTGCGCAATGCGGATGCGCCGTGGGAGGAATTTTCTTCCGAGCTTTACTTTGCCGATAACTATTCGACGGTACTGCCCGAGGATCGGGAGATCATCGAACGGGTCAGCGATTTTTTCGGCCGCGTCTTCGAGCAGCGCGATTCGGTCAACTTGGCTATAGATGTTGGCTCGGGACCGAATCTGTACCCTGCCCTATTGATGCTACCCTGGACTCGGCAAATCCTATTTACCGACTATTCAACCCGAAATATTAACTGGTTGCAGCAGCACCTCACCATGAATGAGTCCGACTGGGTGGGGGCACCGTTCTGGGAGGAAATCGCTCACAGGCCCGGCTATGACCATATCGCTGAGCCGCGTAAGCAGCTCAGCCTCGCTTGCTCTAGCGACTCAGGCCAGGTCGGCATTCGGCGCCAGAACATCTTTAAACTTCCCAAGCAGCGGTGGGAGCTAGGCACGATGTTCTTTGTCGCTGAATCCATCACCGAGGATTTTGAGGAATTCCGCGCTGCGATCCGGCGTTTTGTCGGCGCGCTCGTTCCCGGTGCTCCGTTCGCGGCGGCGTTTATGGCGGAATCCGACGGCTACAAGGTGGCGGAAGAACGATTCCCCGCTTTGAAAATTACCATGAGCGATGTAGAAAAATGTTTCCTCGAACTTGAGCCAAGCGAACTGTCTCACTATGAGACGCAGACGCTGCACAAGGTTCGGGACGGATATACAGGGATGATCGTCATCACCGGAATTACTCGCGGTCGGTGACGGAGCCGGGGGAAAGATGGAGATCCAGACCCGACGCCAGATACTTGAGATCTGGCGCGCGACAATTGAGTACTCCTATCGCGACGGAGAATGGATCTGGGGCGGACGAAACGCCCGGAACTCGATTAGCGACGCCGAGCAACTCCTGACAATTCTCTACCCCGCTACGGTTATCGACTCGCTGAGGGTCGATGATGTCGACCGCACCACCCAGGATGTCCTTGACCACTTGAGCGGACTCGGCAACGCCGTCGATATTCCGCGGAAGCTAGTCGACTTCATCGGTGAGTACATGCGCAGCTATGTCCATGACGACAACTCGGACTTCTCCGGCGGCTCTTACTTCGGGGTCGACGACAGTCATGCCGGCGCGACCGCCAAGGAAGAGCAGCGCGAGCTGCACGTCGTCGACTCATATTCCATGTCGGTCACCTTGTGCCTGGCGGTGCTCGGCTTCTTGCGCGTCTACCGGCAGACACTGCGGAACCAGCGCAGACTCGCCGAGATCGACGAGATTGAGAGACTGTCCTCGCTGCGGCTGACGGCCGCGATGGTCGGCCTGCTGCGCAGTTTCACCGTGAATACTTTTGATCCGGGCGACCCACAGGGTCAGGCAATGCTCAAGATGGTCAATCAAGCGGGTAGGGCGAAGGAAATCCTGGTCTACGATCTGCTTGAGGAGCTTTCTGAGGTGCGGGCTGGTCTGCGGGAGGAATTGAGGATCGGCATCGCCCAGGTTGCCGAGGAGCTTGAAAATCGTGGTCGCATGTTCGAATGCGGCTGGACGTGGGGCGTGGTCGATGGTTCCCCGGAGATCGAGTTCGCGAAGAACATCGGCGTCCAGCCAATGGGCGTCGCCAATTCGCGGCCCTACCTGTATTTCACCGTTGTCGCTCTGGACGGCATTTTGGACCTGTTCAGTGACCGCACGCGTATTCTTGGCTTGCTGGACGAACAGCAACAGCGAATAGCGCAGGCTCTGCAACTGCGATGGTCGCTGACCCGGCAATTCTGGGCTACGGTGGCGACATTTGGCAGCGACGGTCGCTGGCCCCTTGAGGATCTGCCGTGGACAACCTCGGACGAAGAGGAGTCGGATTACTATTCCGTGCTATTGACCTCGATTGTCCTGCAGGGCAATCAGGGCGATAAGGGCGTGGACGTCGACGTCGAACGAGTCGGACGGCTGCTCGGCAATCTGGCCAGCCGGGCGCGTATCACCGCCCGGATGACGAAGGACGACCCCGCCATCGGGTTGCACATACCCGGAATGCGGTTGCGGCTGATCGGCAGCGAGAAGGTGGCGGACGGCCCACGGCTGCGATGGGCCATCTCAAGCTATTCGATGCTGCTGCTGAAGCGCGTGCTCAGGGTAGCCGAATTGCTTGATGACACCACGGCGAAGATTGCCTACAGCGAGCTAGCCGACCAGATCTGGGACCACGTCGAAAGACGGAAGATCAGCTCGAAGGAGGTGCGTGGGCTCTGGGACGAGCCGGCTCAGGTGTTCGTCGGCAGCAGCATCAGAACCTACGGGGAACCCTCCTGGTACCACACCGAGCGGGTGATCGAAGCACTGGTGTCGTCGGCGAACTTGACCTTGTCCAGGATGGTGCCGCCGCCAAGCCTGGTGCAGCACGCCGAACAGATGATCGCCGAGGCGGAGCTGCTGTTCGACCGGGAGCAGTTGCGCGGCACCAGCGACACCGGGGCGCAGATGCGGGAGAACTTCCAGGTGATCAGCACGACGCTGCGAAGGGCCAGGGATCTGACTCACGAACGTCCTGGCACGGCCATCGTTCTGGCCGGCGAGGTGCTGCGCCGACTCGATGCCCTTGAGGCAGCTCGCCGGGATACCGCCAGGATGAGTTAGCGATGCTGATCTTCGCGACCTCAGACAAGGGCGGCACCGGCCGCTCGGTAACCGGGTGCAACGTCATTTACCGGCGCGCCTTGCAAGGTAGCGATGTGTGTTACGTCGACTTCGACTTCGGGTCGCCTACCTCGGGCGCGATCTTCGGGATCAGCGAGCTGACTCGCGGCACCATTGGCTCAGGCACTCATTCCTATCTGCTGGGCCGGGCACCGCTCGAGGAGATGTGGGATGTGCGGCAGCACTCCGATCGGATGAGCCTGCGCCGAGGCCCGCCGGGCGCCGGGCGGCTGGCCTTGGCGCCGGGCGACGCTGGCGGCGCCGAGTTCGCGATCGACGATGACATGATCGAACGCTGCATCGACATGTTCCTCCGGCTGCACGAGGAATTCGAGGTCGTGCTGGTGGATCTGAGTGCCGGCCGGTCGTACGCGGCGGAGCTAGTGATAGCGGCCACCTCGGCGTCCGCCCTGTCCGGCGTGACCTCGCGCTGGCTGGTTTTCCACCGCTGGACCAGGCAGCACGTCAATGCCGCCGCCGGGCTGGTCTACGGCGAGCGCGGACTGCTCGACATCGGCGAAACACACGGCCGTACCCGCGAGAAGTTCATCGAGGACATCCGCTTTGTCAGGACCGCGATCGTCGATCCCAACACCGAGGACGAGATGGGCCTCAGCCCGCCGCAGCTAGCGTGGCTGCGCGAGGCCAACACTGACCTGCAGCGGCTCGCGGCCGACTTGGGCGTGGGCCGGTCCGCGATGCTGGGCGAGGTGCCGCTCGACCGGGTGCTGCAGTGGCGGGAACAGCTGATCACCGACGCGGACGTCTGGGCTCGGCACATCGCGAATCAGGCCACCCTCGAAGCATTCGAATCCATTGCCAAGAACATGACCGATGAGCAGGCCTGGGCTCAGCCGTGAGCAAGGTTCACACCGAGTTCTCCGAGTCCAGCGCCGACCTGAAGGTCCAGTCAGTTCCGCTCTCGCATGTGTCCGTCGAACTCGGCCACCTGTACGCCGAAGACATGGTGGCCGGATCGGCTGCCATCCGGCGTACCTTTGGCTCGGTAGCGCCGTGGGTGCGAGCGATGGCGACCCCGCAGGCGATTGGTTGCGACAAGCAGTCGGTGCGCTGGAGCACCTGCTTCCTTATCGACGACTACTTCTCCAGGTTTTCCTCGCCCGCCGAAGTGATCCCGATGGTGATCGACGCAGCGAAAAGCGAAGGACTCAGGATCGACTACCTGGCCAGGGAGTCGGCCTGCGCCGAGACTGATGGCATCAGCCCAGTCGAGCTCGTGCTCGGATGCCTCGTCACCGAGCCCGTTCCCGGGACGACCGGCAGCCGCCCGCCGCTGAAGGAGACCGGCTGGCTGACCAATGGCCAGCGATCCCCGAGTACCTCCCGCGGTGAGGCGATGTCGAAGCGCCGACCCTGGCAGCCGCCGAGGGAGAGCGCGCGACGGCGTCATTCGATCTTCGTGGACATCGAGTTGTGGGATGACCGTGACGGCGTCAGGACTTGGTCGTGCCCGATGCTGGCGGCCGTCTGGCAACTGATCAGGCTCGGCTTGCTCAGGGAGCAGGGCCGACCTGTCCTTTTGCCGAAGGACTGGGACCGCGCCTGGCCGGAGCGCTGGGACGAGATGCCGGCCATCACCCGCCTCAACCAGGGGGCGGCGGCGTTTTCCGCGTACACAACGATCTCGGTGCTGTCACCGCGATTCCTTCCGGTCGAGCTGGCGGTCCGCACTATTCTCAGCCAGTTCGCCGGCGAAGACGTGGTGCTAGCCGAGGGTCAGGCGCGGGCGGCCAGGGACGGCATGATGCTGCCGACGGAACTGGTCGACCGGATCCGGTATGTGTTCGCCGCCCCCGGAGAGACCGACCCGGCCTGAGGTCACTCCCGGATGGGGCGGGCAGGGTCGGCCGCCTCCCAAAGCGCCTGGAAGCGGTTCTCAAGATCACGGACCCGGTCCGGCATCGGCGCGAGCAGCGTGCGCACGATCGCTGGTCTGGCGCCGCCCGCGTTGAACGTGGTCGCCGGGGTCATCTCGTAGCTGACGGCACCATCGAAGATGATGTAGTCGAAGATCATCGACCGGAGCCAGTCCGGGATGGTCTTGTGATCCAGCATGCGAACATCGATTCCGACGTCTCGCTGCATCTCGGTGATATTCCGGAACGCCTCATCCCGGGCAAGATCCTCGTGCTCGACGACGAAGATGCGCCGGATCGACACCTTCCGGCCGATCGCCTCCCGCTGTAGCTCCAGGTAACGGGTGCCCAGGTCGCTGGTCCACAACCCGCCGTCGAAGCCAAGCATGCCCGCGTCCACCGTCGAGAGCGAGATCGCGTCGATCGAGTGCTCAGATTCCTCGGTCAGGCCGAGCAGCCACTCGCGGTCCTCACCGTCATACGCAATCTCACGGCTCACCCGCAGTTGCCGCACAAACCAGGTCACGTTCTTCAGCTCACGCCGGGCCAGGCGGAGCAGCATCGGGCTGACGTCCGCATCGGCCTGCGCGGCGGTCTGGAGGAAATCGATGAGCAACTCCGTGTCAAGCGCAGACCGTTCGATGAGTTCCGTCAGCTCAGCCGACCGATCGATTCGCTGGAATCCATCGGTGATGCGCTGCTCGAGCATGAGGAAGCGGATCTCGAAGTCGATGAGGAATATGGCCAGCACGAGCACGCCGGCGACGAGGCCGCCTAGCTCAAGAGCGCTCCGGCTGGAAACTCCGCTGATATCGGCCGACACGATCGTTATCAGCCCCAGCAGCAGCGGGATCCCGGACTTCGCCAGTATGCTTAATGCCAGGATTCGACGCGAGCGCTGGTTCAACTTGGCTCCGATCTCCGTGCCTGGGTGAACGGTTGCATTGCTTCTATGATGCCGACGGATAGCTGATCCCTTATCCGCTCGACGGTTTTTTGCCATTGAAGTGAAAAGCCTGATCGGGAATCGAATTCCTGCCAGATCTCGATGAGGCTCTCGCTGGCGTGGGCGGCCGGCATCCACGCGTGTACCAGGTGATCGATGCTGGGCCTCAGCATGGCGATCAACTCGCCCGCCGGCCGGCGTTTGGCCAAGGCGTGATTCACGAGGTCGACCAACGTGGAGAGCAGCCAGTCATGCAAGGCCAGATCGGCGCAAAAGTCAGCGAGTGAGCGCGGGTCATCCTCGCCCGTCCGGAGCCGGACGGTTCGGAAGCCAATGGCTCCCAAGGTGAATATCAGCTCTTCTCGCGATTGCGCGGTCTCGACCGACCAGCGCAGCCTCGTCCGGCGGGTGGGGAAGGGGGGATTGTGATCGAGTTGGGTGCTTCGCTGGATAGCGGCCAGCGTTCTGACGTTCACCGCCCCGAGGTCGAGCATCGTCCGGGCGCGGGGCCCGCCGAGAAAGCCGGAAGCCAGGACTTCCTCGGACTCGGTGCCCAGGACCTCAAGCACGCCCGGCTGAGCCAGATAATGTCCCCACGGGCGGCGTCGGCCAGTTGGATCAAGCCGGAAGGTGGCATAGGTGGCCGCCTGCAAGATGCTGCCTTCGGTCAGAGACACCCGGGTCGCGGGCGTGCCGACTATGCGCACCTCCCGCTGACCGCAGGCGGGCGCGAGACAATCCACTCCCGTCAGGACATCGGGCGACCAAGCGTAGCGAACAGGACGCTGGCGAGTCCTGACCGACCCGCCGGGCTGGATAGCGAGCAGCGAGGAAGCGGCGTCGGCCGACACGGCGGTCGAGGTCAGCAACAGGCCAGTGTGGACTTCGCCGATGATCAGAGACACGGCCAGGCGCTATCGGGGGACAGATGTCTCATATTGCGCACTCCCTGAAATATCGCTGCGCGACTGCGATTTCAGCTATCCGAGGTCACCGATCTCTGTCGCGAGACCATCGTACAAGGCATTCATGGCTGATAACTGATCTGATTTGCCCGTCGCCCGCCAGTTCGAGCCAATGGGCCGACGATGCGCTGACCGGGTAATGGGTAAATGGGTAGTCACTGCCGCGGGGCGCCGAACTCGAATGCGGACGCTAGCTGGCGCTGGCGGGATACGAGCGGCACCGGTAGTTGCGTCCGAGGCCAGACACCCGGCTGATGACACAACGCCTTGGTCAGCGCCGCGACGGTGAAGGCGGCGGCATGGTTGGCGGCGACGTGCTGCCACCCGGCCGCGTCGTTCGCATACTTCGCCGAGTCCGCATGATCACTGATCCCCCGCACCGTCAGCACCGGCAGGGCCCTGTTCAGATGCGCCGCGTGCGCGATTCCCGCGCTCTCCATCTCTACCGCCACAGCATCATCAAACACATCCCGCAGCCGACCAGTTAC
Source organism: Streptosporangiaceae bacterium (assembly GCA_036501205.1). Classification (GTDB taxonomy): domain Bacteria; phylum Actinomycetota; class Actinomycetes; order Streptosporangiales; family Streptosporangiaceae; genus Chersky-822. The sequence goes on from DASYAT010000193.1 coordinate 18,330, forward strand.
CGACTCGTCCCGTCCGCTGACGACCACTTCGCCGGAGACGACAGGACCGAAGTGCACCGTCGGCTGGACTACCAATGGCCCTAATCCTGGCCCTGATGCTATGGAGTTTGTCCAGGTACCGGTCCTGGCCACGAACTTGGCCACCTGCTCCAACTCATGGGAAGCATGCCACGCCCTAGGCCTGGCTACGAAGCCGTCATCATGAACCCGACCATCATGCAGCGCGTATACCTTGGTCGCGACAACGACGTCGCCTAGAGCGATGTTGCTCCGAAGACCACCCGCCACGCCCACGCATATCAGTGCCTGCGGCGCGAACATCGCGATCGCCCGCTCAGCGAGCACAGCTGCCCCGACGTTCCCTACACCGGTCACCGCCATCGCGACCGTGCCGACGCCACCCGGCAACTGCCCTACCTCAAACAACGTCCCAGCCGGATGCGACCACGCCTGAAGACCGTCCAGATACTGGCGAACTGCCTGATACTCAAGATCAAGCGCGGTCAACACTACGACAAAGCTCATGTGCATTCACGACATCTCCGGCAGTTGTATTACCGAGGCTAGGCACCATGTCGCGACGTTGCAAACCGCTTGTTGCGCACAGCTAACATTCCTTATAGCGTAGCTAAAGAATGGAGCCGCATCGAGAGGATATCCCTGACCTGGAGGGCATCCCGATGGCATCAGAAGAACGGCCCGTTAAATTCAGCGCAATCCTAGCCGAGCTGTTAGCCGCACCAGGGCAAGCCACAAGCAGGAAAAAACTTTCTGAGTTCTTGCAGGTGAACGAAGCCACCGTGTCACATTATGTACGGGGCAGGGCAAAACCGAGCTTCGACACCCTTATCGGCATTGCCAGATTTTTCAACGTATCGCTTGATTTCTTGGTGTTCGGCGAACAGCCCACGGCCACCGCGATCGACGATCCGGGCAGCGTGCGGGCCGAGGTTCGCCGAGCAGTGCTTGAGAGCGCCGACATGGCCGGGAAGCACTTGGATCTCATGACTCGGATCAGCCGGCGCCTGCAGACCGAGATCGAACATGCCGCTAAGGAACTGATGAGCGATCCGGGCAACTTCGGGCCAGTCGGATTCATCACCGCGGCCGAGGCTATGACGATAGAGAAATATGCGCGGCGCCTGCGGATAATCACCAGGGTTTTTCAGTCCGACATTAGCGGAAACAAGCGAGGCTCCTTCTTCGAAGCCGTGGCCGACAATTTGCGCGCCGGAGTGAGATACGACTACTTACTGTGCGGCAGCAGCGAGTACTGGCAGCCCCAGGTCGCAGTATTCCGCAGGCAAGCCGAGAGCGCGGGAATATCGTTCGAAGTATTGCACAATTATCTTCATTTCCAAGTGGTTGACTACGAAATGCCAGCAGCCGTAGCTATCCTCGACTTTGACCTGCAGCTTTTGCAGCGAATGGAGCCGATATTCTGGGAACGGCAGCGTCATGTAATTTCAGATCAAGGCAGCTGGTCCTATATGTCCGTCGAGCGAGAAGACGCTCAAGGCGGTGTCGTAATCGAACCGAGCTATCGTGAATCCGCAATTCGACTATTCGAACGCGGCTGGCGTATTTCTACCGCTATTTGACCTGAGTTGGCTCACGATCGTGGCTCCGGGATCGACGCGAGGCCTTGACCTGCACGTTCACCGGCCGCGAGGGCCACATTCCGTGCACTAACCCGAGCCGCCGCCCGGCCGTTCCGCCGGGCGAGACTGGCCAGCCCGGCAAGATACCCGCGTCCCGCCTGATTTCGGCCCCGTGCGACTCCCGGATGCAGACCGCAGGGCGCTAACCTGCGGACCTGCCATGCACCCCGCACTAACACCTGCGATTCCGCCGGAGCCGGGGCCGCTCGTCGGGACCGGACTTACCATCCATTGGCGGCGACTTACCATTCATTGCGATGACTTCCCATTCATTAGACCCGAAATTTGGCCGGTTTATGGCTATTCGCAGCACGGCAACCGCCGGTAAGTCGTCGCAATGAATGGTAAGTGCGGTCCAACGGATGGGAAGTGACTTCCAGCCCGCACAGCAAACCCGGCCCGAACCATACGCTACCGTATAAAACCGGCACGATCTCTGGCTGCGCCGGACGCACTAGCCCGGCCCAGTTCAGGTTCCACGGCCCGCCTGGGCCAGAATTGCGCATCAAGCCAGCAGCGGGAGCACACCGTGCGCGCACTAAAGTGAGCCAACTCGGGTCGTAATCGAACCGAGCTATCGTGAATCAGCAATTCGGCTCTTCGAACGCGGCTGGCGTATATCTACCGCTATGTGAAATGAGACACTAGCCGACCGACGTGGGTTAGGGGGCGGTAGTCGGGCCTCGGTGGAGCCAGCGGCCGCGGCCGGGCTCGGCTGTTACCTGGCCGTCCTCTAGTACTACGTCGCCTCGGCTGATCGTGAATCTTGGCCAGCCGGTTACCTCGGTGCCGTCGTAGGTTGAGTAACCGGCCTTGGACTGCATCGTGGCGCCGTCGATCGTGCGGCGGACCTTGGGGTCGAGGACGATCAGGTCGGCGTCGCTGCCGACGGCGATCGTGCCCTTCCGCGGGAACAGGCCGAACAGCTTCGCCGGGTTCGTCGAGGTCAGGGCGATGTACCTGGACAGGGAGAGCCGACCGGTGAGTACTCCGGCTGAGAACAGCATCGGGAGCATTGTTTCCAGGTCGGCGACGCCCTGGCGGGCCGTGGTCACGTCGAGCGAGGAGTCGATCTTGTGCTCGAGCTTCCAGGGGGCGTGGTCGCTGCCGAGGGTGTCGACCGATCCGTCGGTCAGGCCTGACCAGAGTGCGACTACGTCGTCGACTTCGCGCAGCGGGGGCGCGCCAATATATTTGCCGCCGTCTGGCTCGGCCAGGGCGACGCTGGTCAGGTACAGGTACAGCGGCCGGGCTTCGACGAAGACGGGGAGTCCGCGAGCGCGTCCGCGCCGGGCGGCGGTCAGTGCGGCCGCAGAGGATAGGTGCACGATGTAGATCGGAGAGCCGGTCAGCTCGCAGATCGCGACGGCCCGCTCGATCGCTGCCTGCTCGGCGGCGACCGGGCGGCTGGCGGCCCAGTCGGCCAGGGCGCCGCGGCCGGCTGCCAGCAACTGCTGGTTGGCGAACCGGATCAGGGCGCCGTCTTCGCAGTGGATGAGGGTGAGCATGCCGTTTTGCCCGGCGAGCAGGACGGCCTCGATCATGGCGTCCGCGTTGCGCTCGAACTGGGCATTAGTCATGAACAGCTTCAGGCTGGTGTGGCCAGCCGCGGCGAGTTGCGGGAGCTCGGCCAGGGCCTCCTGGCTCGGGTCGATCAGGACCGGGTGCAGCACGTAGTCGACGGCGGCCGCCTTGGCCAGGTTCAGGTCTCGTTCGAGGGAAGAGCGCAGCGTGCCGCCCGGGGTCGGGAACGTCATGTTACCGAACGTCGTGATGCCCCCGGCGATAGCCGCTGCTGACCCGCTGGCGAAGTCGTCGGCCCAGTCGGGTACGGCCGACGTAGTCGGCCCGGGCGCAAAGCTTTCTTCCTGCTGATCTGTTTTATTTTGATTTTCCGACGGTGACGGTCGGTCGGTTGGTTTGTGATTTTCCGTGGGTAGCCTCGACGACGACAGGTGGACGTGCATGTCGATCCCGCCCGGCAGGACGAACGCACCGCTGGCGTCGAGTTCCCGGCGGCCGCGCAGGTCGCCGCCGATCTGGCTGATCTTGCCGTCGGTGATGCCGAGGTCGCAGCCGGCCGAACTGCCGGCGGTCGCTACTGTGCCGCCGCGAATGACGAGGTCACACCACGAGTCAGGAATCGGACTCACCCCCAGGCTGCCGCTTTGGCCCTCATTGTTACAGGAGGGTCGGACAGCCGGTCAGCTGGCGTGCACGGTGAGCGTCGTCCAGGCGCCGATGCAGACCCGGTCGCCGTCGTGCAGTTCGGCCGAATCGCCGGCGGCGATCTCACGGCCGTTGAGCTGGGTGCCGTTCGACGATCCGCGGTCGAGTACGGACCAGGTGCCGTCGGCGGCGGCAACGAAGGCAGCGTGCAGATGCGAGATGCCGGGGTCGGTTGGCGGGCCGGTGAGGTCGATCTCGGGCTCGAGCCCTCTGGACCGGCTGCGCCGGCCGATCTGCATCTCGGTGCCGGACAGCTGGAACCGGCGCTCGGGGCAGTAGCTCGGGAACTCGATCGAGGCGGCATCGAGATGCCCGTCGGCGACCACGTCCTCGAAATACTCCCGGTCAGCCGTGACGACCGCTACCCACTTGGTCTGGCTGCGCGGCTTGGTCTCGCTCGCGGGCGGCCGGGCTGGCGCGGACGGGGCGGACGGGACGGACTCGGGTTCGGGCTCCGGGGCCGGTTCCGGCCTGGGCCTGAGCTCGGGCTCGGGCTCGGGCTCGGGTTCGGGCGCCAACTCCGGCTCGGGGTCAACCGCGGTCTTGGCGCTCGCAGGCACCTCGACCGGCACGGGCACCTCGACCAGCCCCGGCACCTCGACCAGCCCCGGCACCTCGACCGGCGCCGGCACCTCGACCGGCGCTGGCTCGGCCGGCCCCGGATCGGGCGGGAGCGGGAACGGCGCATTGATCGGGGTTGGACGGCGAAGTCCGTGCGGGTCCCGCTTGGGACTGGGACGCACCGGCGCGGGCGTCGGCGCGGACAGATCATCGGATGGATCGTAGGGCTGGGTGGAACCCGGTGCGGGCCGCGGGTGCTCGCCGGAGGCGAAGCGAGCGGTCATCGACGGACTGCTTCTGGACGAATTGGCGCTGGCCGAAACGGCGCCGTCGGGCTCGGCGATCAGGCCGATGGCCAGGGCGAACTCGGTGACCGCCCAGGTGCAGGCGTCGGCCGCGATCAGTGTCGCCGAAGTGAACGACGATGCGACGAGCCTGGACGCGGTCGCGATGTCCATCCCGTCGGCAGTGTGCTCGCGCAACTCGTCGGCGACGTGATCCTCGGCGGCCGCCACCAGGATCCTGGCCATTCTCGGCGCGTCCGGCAGCAGGTCGGCGAGCAGGTTCGCCAGCGCCCTGGGCCGGGAAAGCATGTCGGGTCCGTGCTCGGCCACGATGGTCCGCAGCGCCAGCCGAGCTTGCCCGGCGTGCTCAAACGGAGCGTTGGCCATTGAGTCCCTCCATGAGCGTCCGGCACCAACTGTGCTCGAAGTACTACACCACCGCAACCTCGGCGGCCTGCAGATGTACGGCAGGTGTCGAGATGATGAGAATTCGGCGTCAAGCTGGCACCCATCCCTTCCCGGCCTATCTGAGTATGACGAATGGTGATTTGAGTAGCCGTACTCATCCGCCGGCGGGCTCGCGCTTCGCATTGTTGATGCATGACTTCATCGATCGGGATCACTGGCGCGGCGGCCTTTCTGCCCGCGCGGGTGCTAAGTACCACGCAGGTCCAGGCTCGTGTGTCCGGCATGGCCGGCCTCGGCCTTCCGGCCGGATTGCTTGAGCAGCTGACCGGGATCGCGTCGCGGCGGATGGCGCGGGACGATGAGTACGCGTCCACGCTGGCGATCGGCGCGGCCCAGCAGGTGCTGGGCTCGGCGGGACTCGGTCCCTTTGACTTCGACCTGCTGGTTTTCGCGTCGGCGAGCCGGGACGTGGCCGAGCCGGCGACAGCCCACATCGTCCAGGCCGAACTGGGCTCGCAGGCGCATACGTTCGACGTGACCAACGCCTGCAACAGCTTCATCAACGGCATAGACCTGGCCCGCGCACTGCTGATCGCGGGGCGGGCGCGGCGGGCGCTCGTGGTGACCGGCGAGACTCCGACCCGGGCAATCCGCTGGCAGCCGTCCAGCGTCGAGCAGCTTCGGCGCGGGATTGCCGGGTACACGTTCGGCGATGCCGGGGCGGCCGTTCTGGTCGAGCCGGTCGCGCGCGGCGGCATCATCGATGTCGACACCGAGACCCGCTCTGAGCATTGGGACGTTGGCGGGATCTTCGGCGGCGGCTCGCGGCATCCGCGCGACCTTGAGTACACCTACTTCGAGGGCGACGGGCACGCGCTTAAATCCGTGTTCGAGAAGATCGGCGTGAGCATTCTGGACCGGGTCGTCGGGCGGACCGGCACCCCGCTCGCCGATTTTGCCAAGGTGCTCGTGCACCAGGTGACCGGGCCTTACCTGGACCGCTTCGTCGAGCTGACCGGGATTCCTTCTGACTCCCTTGTGGTCACCGTCACCGAACTCGGGAACGTGGCGAGCGCGACGCTCGGGGTGCAACTGGCGCGGGTGCATGAGGGTCTCGCGACCGGGGACCGGGTGCTGTTTGTCGGCCTGGGTGGCGGGGTCAGCATCATGACGATGGTGTGGGAGAAGTCATGACTGGGCCGCAAGAACCCGAGCTGTGGGTGATCGTCCCCGCCCTGAACGAGGAAGCCCGCATCGGCGGGACGCTGCGGGCCCTGGCCGCGCAGACCGATCTCGACTTCGCGCTGGTCGTGGTCGACAACGGCTCACTGGACTCGACCAGCGAGATCGTGCGCCAGTTCGCGGCCGGGGCGCCGTTCGACGTGCACCTGATCAGCGAGCCGATCAGGGGAATCGGGTTCGCGGTGGACACCGCGTTCCGGTACGCGATCGATCGCGGCGCGCGCCTGCTGGCCAGGACCGACGCCGACTGCCTGCCGGGGCTGGGCTGGACCGCCGCGGCCAGGGCCGCGATGTCGGCCGGCGCTGGCCTGGTGTGCGGGCGGATCATCGCCCGACGGGACGAGGAGGGTCTGGTCGGCCGGGCGGCGTTCCGGTGCCTGGTCGCGATCGCGACGGCGTTCGGCTGGCTGCGACCCGCGCACCACCGGCGGCACGGCTACCTGACCCCGTACCGGATGCACGCGGGCAACAACATGGCGATCACGACCTCGTTGTATGAGGAGGTCGGCGGCATGCCGCGGCAGCGGCGGGACACCGACCGGGACCTGCTCAACCGAGTGCGCCGGCACACCGCGGCGATCACTACGTGCCGGGCGATGACGGTGGAGAACTCCACCCGCCGGCTGCGGGCCTACGGCCTGCGCCGGACCGCCCAGTGGTACCTGGGCCGGGGCAGCGGCGGACTGGCGAGTGACCCGCGATGATCGGCGAACTCGCGGCGGCGTTGCGCACGGACTCTGACCGGCCTGCCGTCGTCGGGGTGGGCGGCGTTCTGGCTGGCCGTGGCTCAATCAGGATCCGGCTCACCCGTGGGCAGCTCTCTGATTTGGCAGAAAGCTATGCGGCGGCCTTGTTCCACCGTGGGCTTGGGGTCGGGGACACACTCGGTGTCGCGATCCGGCCCGGCGGCCGGTCGCTGGCCGTATTGCTGGCCGCCCGCAAACTGGGGCTGCGGGTAGCCGCACTCGATCCGTCCGCGGGGCCGGACGTGCTGAAGGCCAGGATCGCGCTCGCAGCGCCGGCGCTCGTGCTCGCCGATGCCGCGGCGCAGGCGGTGGCGTCGTGGGCGGGGCCGCTCGCCCGGCGGGCCGCTCAGCTGGAGTTGCCCGCCCTGGACTCCTTCGGGCCGGTCGTGACGGTAGGTCGTCGACTGCCCGGGTGCGCGCCGGCGCTGGCTATCCCGCGCTCGACGGCCGGGGTGCCCGACCACAGCGATCAGGGCGGGGACGCCGTGATCATCTTCACGTCGGGGACGACGGCGAAGCCGCGGGCCGTCGTGCATACCTGGGCCAGCGTCGATGCGGGGATGCGGGCGGTGACCGAGTTGGTCGGGCCACTGCCGTCGCAGCCGGTGCTCGGCGGGACGTTGTTCGTGCTGCTGCCGGCGTTGGCGAACGGTGCTCCGGTGGCGCTGCCCGCTCGCTCGGGAAATGGGGTCGCGCGGCAACTGGCTCGGCTGCGGCCGCAGGCAACCTATCTGACGCCGCCGGCGCTGCGGGCGGCACTCGAGGCCGGCGCCCGGTTTACCGGCCGGGTCTACAGCGGGTCGGCGCCGGTGAGCGCGGCACTGCTCGGACGGCTCAAGGCGGCCGGCGCGCAGGCAGCGTTCGGGGTCTACGCGCTGACTGAGATGTTTCCGGTAGCGGCCGTCGAGGCTGCGCAGAAGGCAGCGTTCGACCAGCCCGGTGACCTGGTGGGCGATCTGATGAGCGGGGTCCGGGCGAAGGTTGACCAGGCTGGCCAGCTGCTGCTGGCCGGGCCGAACGCGTGCGACCGCTATCTCGGCGAGCCTTCGATGGACTGGGTGGCGACTGGTGATCAGGCCGTCGTCCGCGGAAGCCAGGTGGTGCTGGCCGGCCGGTGCAAGGACATGATCCTTCGCGGTGCGGAGAACATCTACCCCGGGTTGTACGAGCCCGCGCTGCAGGTCCCCGGAGTCAGTCTCGCGATCCTGGTGGGCGTTCCGGCAACTGATCTGGATGAGCGCGTCGCGGTCGTGGCCCAACTCGAGCCGGGGGCCGATCGCGATCAGGCGCGGGCGCGGTTGCACGCGCGGTTTGAGTCGATGGGCTCGGCGCGGCCGGATCTGCTGCTGTTCGCCTCGGTGCCGCTGAGCGGCCGATCGCGTAAGCCGGACCGGGCCGCTGCGGCTGAGCTAGTCACTGCGGGGGCGGCCGAGCCGGTCGATCGGCCGGTCGATCAGCCGGTCCGGCGGCCGGTCCGGCGGCCGGTCTGAGCGAGATGAAGGTCCGATGAACCGGTCCGCGGCCCGGGGGGCCAGAGCCCGCGACCGCCGCGTCTACCTGGCCAGTCACCCGATCATCTTCGCCCTGCTCGCGGCGACCAGAGGCCGGTCGATCACCAGGCTCGGCGGCACGGTTCTCGTGCAGGGCACCGACTCGTTCCGGCAGGTTCTCACGAGATTGCCGCTCGACCGCACCGCCGAGCACACCACCGGCGGGCTGGCGCGCGAGTTCATCCCGGATGGGGTGCTGTTCGATCAGGAGGGCCAGGCCCATCGCGATACCCGCCGGTCCCTGGCCCCCGATCTCAGCACGACCGGCGTCGACCGGTTGCGTCCAGTCTGGCGGGCCGTGCTCACCAAGCGGCTCGCTCCGCTCGGCGACGGCGAGTGCGTTGACCTGACCGACGTCGCCGCCGAAGTAGCCGGGGCGACCGTCTGCGCGCTCCTCGACCTCGACACCGACCCGATGCTCGTCGCCCGGCTAACCGCCGAGGTGGCTGCGGCGGCCGCCCGCGCCCATCTGCCCTGGCTACCGCGACCAGGCAGCGCCCGGGCGCTGACCGACGCGACGAATCACCTGATGACCGCCCTCGGCGCCGCCCACCCAACCGGCGCCACCTGCCCAGCGCCTGCCGCCTGCCCAGCCGACCCCGGCCACCCAACCGGCGCCACCCACCCAGCCGCTGCCGCGGGTCCGGCCGTGATGCTCGCGATCGCTGCGGTGAACACCACCGTCGCCGGACTCCCCCGTGCGGTGGCCTGGTGCGCCGACTGCGGGCTGTGGCCCGATGCGGCCAGCGCCGCCCGGCGAGACGTACTGGCCAGCGAGCTGCTCAGGGTCACCGCGCCCACCGCGTTGCTGCCGAGGGTGGCCGCTGCGGCCGGGACGATAGAAGGGGTTGGCATCTGGCCTGGAGACCGACTCATGCTCGTCGCCAGGCATGCGGCCCGAGCGCATCGGGATCCGCCGGATTGCGACCGGCCCGCGGCTGCGCCGGTGGCCCAACTGGTGTTCGGCGCTGGACCGCATGCCTGTCCTGGCGCGGCCCTCGCCCGCGCCCAGCTCGCCGACACCCTGGAACTGCTCGCCCCGCACAGCCCGAGAGTCGTCCGGGCCCGTGCCGACCACCGGTCGGCGCTGCCTGGATGGCGGTCATTGCTGATCCAGACAACGACCTAAAGTTACCGTTCAGGCACTCAGTGTGACCGATGTCATAGAGTCGATCTGAATTTTCGGGCATTACCGTGCGCAGTCAAGACGTTCACTGTGGGTAACCGAGCGCATCCAGGCGTGTGATGGCTTGCCCCCAGCAACGAGTCGCCCTGACCCGCGTCACATCCGCGCGCCGCTGCCGCAGGCCCGGCCCCCCAAGTAACCGGCCCTGTCCCCAACCGCAGTGCCCTGGATGACCCCCTGAGCGCACCCCCCGCGCCCGACCAAAGGTTCATCTTTGCATCCCCGATTTTCAATCCCCCGTTTCGCATGCCCGCAGTTTCTCTCCGATCCCGCCCACCGTCTCGCCGACAAATGCCGACCCGGTGCCAGGTATCTGGCCCAGCGACCGGCCAAGGTAGTACTCGGCGCGGCCGCCGTGACCGTTGCGGCCGCAGGCCTCACCACCGCCGTCGCGACCGTCGGGACGGCGCCAATGATCGGCGCGGCCGGCAGCCCAGGCGCGGTCAGCTATTCCGGGGCCGTGCACGCCGCGAGCCACAAGCCGAACCACGCGCACCTCGCGTCCGACCACGGTGCTGACCGGCGCGCACCCAGCCAGCACCCGGCCGCCAAGCACCCGGCCGCCAAGCATGCGCCCGCCAAGCACGCGCCCGCGCCGAAGCACAAGCAGGTCGCGCGGCACCAGACCGCCTCACATCACGCAGCCTCGCCCCACGCGACCGCCCACCGCCTCAGCCACGCGCATAGCCTCTTGCCAACGAAGCCGTACCTGATCTACGACTCGACCACGCCGTCGGCGATCCCGGCGCACCGCAACGCCGCCGCCTACGCGACTGGCAACTACGCGGCATCAGCCGCTCAGATGACCGGCCGCCACCAGGTGCTGTGGATCGACACCACCGGGTACGACCCGCACGCGTCAGTGCTCGACGTCGAACCCGGCGATGCCACTCCGACCCTGGCCGCGAACTGGGCCAAGAACCGCCTGGCCGCCAACCCGCATGCCGTGGCCCGTCTCTACACCTTCCGCAACGAGTGGCCGTCAGTCCAGGCGGCCGTCGGCGCCCTGCCGCACCAGATGCAGTCCCGTATCCGCTGGTGGATCGCCGACCCGACCGGTGTGCCGCACATCGTTCCCGGCTCGTCCGCCACCCAGTGGTACTGGGGCTCCAGCTACGACATCACCACAGCCGCTCCCCGCTTCTGATGGTGCTGCCTTGACGGCGCTCCCCACGCCGTCACTCCGCCCGCGGCCGCCGAGGTTCCTCTTCCCCGACCCGGCGGCCGCGGGCATCTATTTTCACTCTCGCATGACTCGAACAATCTTTCGGTTTCTGGGTATTACTAGGTCGTGGCCATACACGACGTGGCTCTGCGGTTCTTTCGCGAGCAGCTGGCCGGGAGCTGGGTGCCTGGTTACCTGGCCGGGCGCGGCTTCGATAGCGGCGTCCAGCAGCAATGGCAGGCCGGCTGCGCTCCGGCCGGCTGGGATACGCTCACCCGCCATCTGCGCGCCGCCCACTATCCGGACTCGCTGATCGAGGCGGCCGGACTGGCCCGCCGTTCGCGACACGGGCAACTCGTCGATACGTTCAGGGACCGGGCCATGCTGCCGATCCGCGCCGGGCACGGCGCGGTCGTCGCGTTCATCGGCCGGGCCGCGCCGCACGCCGCTCCGGAGGTGCCCAAGTACCTGAACAGTCCGACGACCCCGCTGTACGGCAAGCGGGCCGTGCTTTTTGGCCTGTGGGAGGCGCGCACCGCCTTGGCCGCCGGGGCAACTCCGGTGATCGCCGAGGGCCCGCTGGACGTGATCGCGATCGCCATCGCCGGCCGCGGCCGTTACGCACCGGTCGCACCGTGCGGTACCGCCTTGACCGCCGAGCAAGTCGCCGCCCTCGGCCGGGCCTGCGATTTAAGCGCGCGCGAGGTGATGGTCGCCTTCGACACGGACCACGCGGGACGACGAGCGGCGATCGCCAGCTATCCGCGGCTCAGCCGACTCGGGGCGATTGCTACCGCCGTCACGTTCCCGGCCGGTCGCGATCCAGCTCAGGTCTTGTGCGACCATGGCCCGTCGATCCTCGCCGCCGCGCTCACCCAGCGGCGGCAACCACTGGCGGATCTCGTCATCGACGCCGAAGCGGACAACTGGCAGCGCTGGCTGTCCTACCCAGAAGGCCAGATCGGCGCCCTGCGAGCCGCCGCCCGCGTAATCGCCACCATGCAACCAGCCGATGTCGGCCGCCAGGTCAGCCGGCTGGCCGACTGGCTCGGGCTAGACCATGCGACCGTGACGACCGCAGTCACCGACGCGCTCACCGAACTCAACTCAGTCCAGGGCTAGCCATCGGTCGCAGCCAGCCAACCGGGACCGTCCCAGCCGCTCCGCCGCCCCAGCCGACCTGCCCGAACCAGCCGAACAACGCGGCGAGGGCACCCTAGAACCATTCCGGTCTTTGTCACGCCGGCCCCTCGCGCCCAGATCCGCGCGGGAGCTACGAGGCGAGCGGAAACAGGGGCCAGCGGTGGCCTGCTCGCACGATCGTGGAGAGTTTCCGTGTCGTGGAGAGTTGACCGCGGGATTCCGCGGCAAACGCTCCACCACGCGGAAACTCTCCACCTTGAATCACCTTAAAAGGGACAGAATTCCATGATTGTGGAGACTTTTCGGGGGCCAACCAGCAAACACTCCACGATCTGGGTTGGGCAGCGACCGCGAAGCGGCAAGAAGCGGGCAAATGTCGCAGGCCGCAGGTGGCTCTGGTGCCACCTGCGGCCTGGTATCGCCGGTCGGCTCAGGGCGAGGAGGGGTGCGGGCAAGCCAACACCGGCGATACGTCTGTTAATCCGGCAAACGTGCACCATTCGCGGTCGGGGGCGCCAACGACCCGTTGGCGCGCGGAAGAGACGCTGACCCATTGCATTGCGGCCGCAACACTGACCGACGGGCATGCACGAGAGTTGCCGGACCCTCGGCGGTGGGGAGCGGACCTGAGTCCTCGCCCGCGTGAGGCCGAGCCGACCCATTGACCCGCGCGTGCGAAGCTGCGCCGTTAGCGTGCGGCATCGGCGCCGATTCAGCAGGCGTGGGCGCCGAGAGGAATGCCGAGTCGTTGACGGCTGGAGCCGGAGCCGAACCATTGACTGCCCGAACCCTGGCCGACCCACTTGCGACCGGAGCCAAATCCGAGACGTTGACCACCAGATGCCAGGCCGCGCCATTCGCCGCCCGAACCGGGGCCGAGCCGTTCACCGGCGGATGCGGGGCCGAGCCGTTCACCGCCGGAACCAGGGCAGAGCCGTTCACCGCCGGAACCAGGGCCGAACCGTTGGCCTTGGCTACCGGGACCGCAGGCGGATCGGCCGAGTGCGAGGCAACTCCGTTGGCTACGACAGCCGCGGCCCGGCGGCGGGGCTCGATTAGGCCGGCTTCGGCTTTGATGCTGGTTACGCCGAAGTAGTCGCCACCCTTGTGCCGTGGATTGTCCGTACCCCAGTGCCGGACCCGTGACTGCGGAACTAGCAGCGGGATGTGCTTGGAGCAGTGGATGTAAGCCTCGGTGACGTGGATGAGGACCCACTGGACGGGCTTCTTGCCGGCATTCTCGGCCTCGTCGATCTCGATGTTGAACTCGAGCATGTGCGCGGGCGGAACGATGCTGGCGTCACCGTTGACGTGCAGCCCGATCAGGTCCCGGCTGAAGTCGACAAAGAAGACCCCGATGTGCGGGTTCTGCAGCATGTTGCCCATGCTCGCCATCACGCCGTTGCCGCGCAGCTCTGGATAGGCGATGGTCTTGTCGTCGATAACCCTGACGAACCCAGGCGCTCCCGCCCGGAAGCTGCAATCGCATTCGCCTGCCGGGTCGCTGGTGGCGACGAACGCCATTTCCATCCGGCCGATGAACTCAGTCATGACCGGAGTGAGGTAGTCGACGACCTGCTTGTCATAGAACTGCTTGGCTCGCTGGCTGGTGCCCAGTTGCTCCTGGAGGATGTGCTCGCCTTCGGATCCGGGCAGGTGCCCAGATTCTGATTCGTGCTGAGACCACGGCGTGCGCCGTTCCTCTATGTGCCGCTTGCGCGCCGGCAGCAATGCTCGGGCCGCTCCTCGCACTGTCACTGCGCTGACCTCCGCGATCATGACCACCTGCTGGCAGTCCTGGCTGGAATCGCAGGATCAGAGTGCGCCGCCTAGCCTGACGCCTGGATTGCACCTGGCTTGACGGATTTCTTGCATCGCAGGTAGCAGACCTCGCATTGAGTACAGCGTTCAGAGATCAGGGCAGTTCATCGCGGTACTACGTGGTCGAGAGGTCGCGCAGGCTGTCTCGAACCGCCTGCAACTTGGCCTGGTGCGGGCCGACATCGCCTTGGGTCAGCGAGTTCATGGAGGTCGGCAACATGATGCCGTCCATGTCATCGGCGAGGCTCCTGGCCTTGGCCTTAACCTTCTCTTTGTCGGCGATTGCCTGGTCGGCGCGGGTCGTCGCGGCGGTGGCCCGGGCATCAGCCGGAGTCCGGCCGAAGTAATAGCCGATTACCGTGCCGACCAGCCCCAGCATGATCGAGAGCAGATCTTTGGCCTGGCTGATGTGCGACGTGTTGCCGATCAGGCCGAAGCTTCGCGCCACCAGAGCGACGGTCGAGCCGATGATGACCAGCGCGATGATCGCCGTCACGACTTCCTTGCCGGCCTGCATGACAACATCCGGCGACCAGGTCCGCGGGGCCGCCTTAACCTTAGCCGGAGCGGCAGCCGGGGCTTCTTTCTTCCGGCCGCTCCTCCCCCGGTCACCACCCTGCTGCCGGGCAGACGCAGCCGGTCGATCCACCTCGTCGTCGGCCGCCCCAGCCGCAACTGGAGCTAGAGCGGGAGCGGGAGCTAGAGCGGGAGCGGGAGCCGGCTCCACGGCAGGAGCCGGCGCAGCAACCGCCGTCACCACGGTCCCTGCCTGCGACCTCGACGCCGAACCGGGCGGCCCCTCAAGCTCAGCTTCTGAGGCAGCCTCAGGCTCCACCGCCAAAGGCTCGTTCACCCCGGGCGAGTCGCGATAGGCGGGATCCACGCCGACGAGCCACTGCCCCACGGACGGATACCTGCTGACCAGCTCGACGAGGTTCGTCCGGCATTGCGCCACCTGGTCCGGATGTTCGCGCAGTACGCTCGCGATCTCTTGCAGACCGGCCTGGAAGCCGTCGAAGTCATCCAGGCTGAGCTGGCCGCCGTACTCATCGGCATGGCCTTGCAGCAGCGTGACCCACTGGAGGACCTGATCAGCCGCCTCCGGCTCTGGTTGGCTCATTGCGCCAAACTCCCTGCAGTTAGAAGTGTCATATCGGGGCTCCCAGCCAATGCCACCCCGATCGTTGGCTATCCAAATTTGACCAGTGACTGGACAGATCATCGGCGTAGTGCGCTATATCCTGCCGCAAACTCGGGAACGGCGACGTGCTGGACGCAGGAGTGAGGAGATCGTCCCGTTAAAGGTCGAGTTCGGTCCGGCCGACCTCAACGACCTGCGGAACCGGCTGCGGCGGACCTTCACCCGGCGCTGGCCGGCGGCATGTTTGGGGGCTGAGGGGAGGGAAGTCAAGACGGACCGACTTACACCGGCTTAGACCGGTGGCAGACACCTGGAAGGAAGGGTGGGTTCGCCTTGTCCACCATCGCAGCTGAAGCATTGATCGAACGCCTCGCTGACTGGGGGGTGGACACCGTCTTCGGCATCCCCGGCGACGGGATCAACGGGATCATGGAGGGCCTTCGCCGACACCAGGACCGGGTCAAGTTCGTGCTCGTGCACCACGAGGAAGCCGCCGCGTTCATGGCGACCGGCTACGCGAAGGCGACCGGGCGGATCGGTGTGTGCCTGGCGACTTCTGGTCCGGGCGGGATTCACCTGCTGAACGGTCTCTACGACGCCAAGCTGGATCACATGCCGGTGCTGGCCATCACTGGCATGCAGGAGACGTCGGTACTCGGCACCGGATATCAGCAGGAAGTTAACCTGGACAAGCTGTACCAGGACGTGGCCGAGTACGACCAGATGATCTACAACCCGGCACAGCTTCCCTCGGTCGTCGACACTGCCATTCGTACCGCCTACGCTCGCCGTGGCGTCGCTCATATCACCGTGCCGAACGACATTCAGGTCGCCGACGCCGACGCCGATCCCTGGCAGCACGTCGCGCCCGCACGGTCGCCGAAGACCTCACCCGTGATGCTGCCGACGCCGGCCCGGCCAGATGATGCGGACCTGCGACGGATCGCCGACCTGCTCGCTGGCGGCGAGAAGATCGCGCTGCTGGTCGGCGCGGGCGCCTTGCACGCTCGGGACGAGGTGCTGCAAGTGGCGCAGGCCCTGGGGGCGCCGATCGTCAAGACCCTGTCCGGTAAGGGCGTCGTGCCCGACGACTCTCCCTACACGACCGGCGGCATCGGGCTGCTGGGCACCCGGCCGACGGCGGACCTGATGGACGACATCGACACGCTGTTCATGATCGGGACAAATTTCCCGTATACCAAGCACTTGCCGGCCCCTGGCAAGGTCAGGGTCGCGCAAATCGAGGTCGACCCCATTCGCGCCGGAGCCCGGGTCGAGACCGCAGTTCCGGTGGTTGGCGACGCCAAGGTAGCCCTGCAGGCGCTGCTCCCCATGCTCACCCGGCGCACCGACACCTCGTTCCTCGACAAGTGCCGCAAGGGTATGGACAGCTGGCGCGAGCAGATGGCCGCGCAGCAAGACGAAGCTCGTGATCCGATCGCGCCGCAGTACGTCATGGGCGTGCTCGATCAGCTCGCCGCCGACGACGCGATCTTGACCTGCGACAGCGGCACGATCGCGACCTGGGCCGCCCGGCACTGGACGATCAGGGCCGACCGGAAGTTCTACCTGTCCGGCAACCTCGCGAGCATGGCGCCCGGCCTGCCGTACGCGATCGGCATCCAGCACGCCTTCCCCGGCCGGCAGGTCATCGGGTACGTCGGCGACGGCGGGTTCTCGATGCTGATGGCCGAGTTCCTTACGGCCGTCCAGCATCAGCTGCCGATCAAGATCGTGATCAACAACAACAACTCCCTCGGCCAGATCTTGTGGGAGCAGATGGTGCTCGGCTACCCCGAGCACGGGGTCAGGTATCCGCGGCCCTTCGCGGACTTCGCGGCCTTCGCCTCCGCTAACGGCGGTCTCGGGATCAAGGTGGAGAAGCCAGGCGAGGTACGGCAGGCCATCGCCGAGGCACTCGCCTATCCAGGACCAGCGCTCGTCGACGTCAACGTCAACCCGGACGAGCCGCCGCTGCCAGGCAAGGTCGAGTACCAGCAGGCGAAGAAGTTCGCCGAGGCCTTCCTCAAGGGTCAGCCGCGCAAGGCCACCATCGCCACGACTCTCTTCAAGGACAAGATCGAGCAGTTCAAGGCCTAGTCGGTGAGCGGAGATAGGTCGCAGCCCGTGAACGAGGTTCGGACCGGGACGGTCACTACGAAGGTTCCGGCCCGGCTGGACCGGCTGCCGTGGTCGCAGTGGCACTGGATGATCGTGCTCGGCCTCGGCACCGTGTGGGTGCTCGACGGCCTGGAAGTCACGATCGTCGGCAACATCTCGGCTCAGCTGGCCAAGCCCGGCAGCGGGCTGCACATCACTCAAGGTCAGGTCACGGGGGCGGGCGCGGCGACGTATGTCATCGGGGCCTGCCTCGGTGCGCTGTTCTTCGGCTGGCTGACCGACCGGTTCGGCCGCAAGAAGCTCTTCATGATCACGCTCGGCACCTACCTGGCCGCTACCGCGCTGACCGCGTTCTCGTTCGCGCCCTGGTGGTTCTTCCTGTTCAGGTTCCTGACCGGGTTCGGCATCGGCGGCGAGTACGCGGCCATCAACTCCGCGATCGACGAATTGATCCCAAGCCGGCACCGCGGGGTCATCGACATCACGATCAACGGGACGTACTGGGCCGGCGCGGCGATCGGCGCGCTGATCACCGTGCCGGCCACCAGCGACCTGCCCGTGGGCGTCGGCTGGCGGGTCTGCTTCGGGCTCGGCGTCGTTCTCGGCGTGGTCGTGCTGCTGGTGCGACGGAACGTGCCGGAGAGCCCGAGGTGGCTCTTCATCCACGGCCGCGCCAAGGAAGCCGAAGAACTCGTTGACGGAATCGAGCACCGGGTCGAGGAGGACACCGGGACCCAGCTACCGGCACCGAGCCGGTCGATCACGATCAGGCAGCGCAAGACCATCGGCTTCGTGACCATCGCCCAGACGATGTTCACCAAGTATCCGAGGCGGACGATCCTGGGATTCTCGCTGTTCATCGGGCAGGCGTTCTTGTACAACGCCATCACGTTCGGCTACGCGCAGATCCTGACCACGTTCTTCCACATCAAGACCGACCCCGGCTACTACTTCGCGGTCATCGCGGTCGGCAACCTGCTCGGCCCGCTGCTGCTCGGCCGGCTCTTCGACGTGATCGGCCGTAAGCCGATGATCGCCGGCACCTACCTGCTGTCCGGCGTGCTGCTGCTGCTCACCGCGTACCTGTTCGACCAGGGTGCTCTTACCGCCGTGACCATGACGGCGTGCTGGACGGCGGTGCTGTTCTTCGCCTCGGCCGGCGCCAGCTCGGCCTACCTGACCGTGAGCGAGGTCTTCCCGATGGAGACGCGGGCGCTGGCGATCGCGTTCTTCTACGCGATCGGGACCGCGGCCGGCGGGATCAGCGGGCCGCTGCTGTTCTCCTCGCTGGTCTCCAGCGGCAAGGTCAGCCAGGCCGCGCTAGCCTTCGTCATCGGCGCCGTGCTGATGATCGCGGCCGGCCTCGTGGAGGTCTTCCTCGGAGTGAAGGCCGAGCGCAAGAGCCTGGAAGACATCGCCCAGCCCCTGACCGCCGAAGACGCCGGCGATACCCGCCAGCCCGGCCCCGCTCCAGCAACCACCTGAGGACGACGCCATGGGAACTCACGGCATAAGCACCGCACTGGCCGAGCGCGTCGACGGGGAAGTCCGGTTCGACAACGGAACGCGCGCGGCCTACGCCCAGGACGCCTCCAACTACCGCCAGGTCCCGATCGGCGTCGTCGTGCCGCGAACCGTGGACGCCGCCGTCGCGGCGGTCGAGGTTTGCCGCGAGCACGACGTACCCGTGCTGTCCAGGGGCGGCGGAACCAGCCTGGCCGGCCAGTGCTGCAACGAGGCCATCGTCATCGACTGGACCAAGTACTGCCACCGGATCGTCAGCGTCGACACCGACGCCAAGACGGCCGTCATCGAACCAGGCGCCGCGCTCGATAAGGTCAACGACGCGCTCGCCAAGGACGGGCTCATGGTCGGGCCGAAGCCGTCCACCCACGTCAGCTGCACTATCGGCGGCATGATCGGCAACAACTCCTGCGGGTCCACCGCCCAGGCCTACGGCAAGATGGCCGACTCGGTCAGGCGACTTGAGATCCTCACCTACGGCGGTCTGCGCACCTGGGTCGGACCGACTAGCGACGAAGAATACGAGCGCATCGTGGCGGCCGGCGGCGCCAAGGCGGAGCTGTACGAACGGCTGATGCAGATCCGGGACGCCTACCTCGGGCAGATCCGCACCGGCTACCCAAAGATTCCGCGCCGGGTGTCCGGCTACAACCTGGATCACCTGCTGCCCGAGAAGGACTTTCACGTCGCCCGGGCCGTCGTCGGCAGCGAAAGCACGCTGATCACAGTGCTGCAGGCGGAAATCGACCTGTTCGAGATCCCGCCTTGCCGGTCCCTGGTCGTACTCGGCTATCCCGATATCACGCTGGCCGCCGACGCCGTCCCGCTTGTCGTCGAGCACAAGCCGCTCGCTGTCGAAGGCCTCGATGACACGCTGATCTCGCTCGAACGCGAGGAGCACCTGGCCGGCGATGCCCTCGACAAGCTGCCGGAGGGATCGGGCTGGCTGATGGTCCAGTTCGGCGGAAATACCAAGGATGAGGCAGAAAGCAAGGCCCAGGGTCTGATAGCCGCGATCAACGACGGTCACGCCGGTACTCGCCCGCACGCCGCGTACCTCGATGATCCGGCGGTGGAGGACAAGCTGTGGAATGTCCGCGAGGCCGGGCTCGGCGCGACCGCCTACCCGCCGGGCAAGCATGAAACTCACGAGGGCTGGGAGGACGCGGCGGTCCCGCCGGACAAGCTGGGCGACTACCTGCGCGATTTCCGCGACCTGCTGGCCAAATACGACTATGAGGGCGCGTCCCTGTACGGGCACTTCGGCCAAGGCTGCGTGCACACCAGGATCCCCTTCGAGCTGCGGACGCCGGAAGGGATCGCCTCCTACCGGTCGTTCGTGACCGAAGCCGCCGACCTGGTCGTCTCCTACGGCGGATCGCTGTCCGGGGAACACGGCGACGGCCAGTCCAGGGGTGAGTTGCTGCCGAAGATGTTCGGTCCCGAGCTGATGCGCGCATTCGGCGAGTTCAAGGCGGCGTTCGATCCCGGTAACAGGATGAACCCTGGCAAGGTCGTCGAGCCGTTCCGGCTAGATGAGAACCTGACCCGGCGCGGGTGGTTCCCCCGCGAGCCGAAGACCTTCTTCAGCTACCCGCAGGACGGCGGCAACTTTTCAGCCGCTGCGTCCCGCTGCGTGGGAGTGGGCAAGTGCCGCGGCGACGAAGGCGGCGTGATGTGCCCCAGCTACCGCGTCACCAGGGAGGAAGAGGACGCCACCCGGGGCCGGGCCCGGCTGCTGATGGAGATGGTGCGCGGCGAGGTCATCACCGACGGCTGGGGATCGACCGAGGTCAAAGACGCACTCGACCTGTGCCTGTCCTGCAAGGGCTGCCGGAAGGAATGCCCGGTCGACGTAGACATGGCGACTTACAAGGCCGAGTTCCTCGCGCACCATTACCACCGCAGGCTCCGGCCGGCATCGCACTACTCGATGGGCTGGCTGCCGATCCTGGCCCGGCTCGCGGCACTGGCCCCCCGCCTGGTCAACGCGCTCGCCCGCACCCCTGGCCTGGCGGCGGCACTGAAGCTGGCCGGCGGCATAGACCGGCGGCGCGACCTGCCGAGGTTCGCCAGTGAGCGATTCACTTCCTGGTTCGCACGGCGGGACCGCAGGCGCACCAGCAAGCCGGTGATCTTGTGGCCCGATACCTTCACTAACTTCTTTCACCCGGAGGTCGGCCAGGCCGCCGTAGCGGTGCTCGAGGACGCCGGATTTGACGTGGAGGTGCCGGCGAAGCCGCTGTGCTGCGGCCTCACCTGGATCTCGACTGGCCAGCTCACCACCGCCAAGCGGATGCTCAGCCAGGCCATCGGAACGCTTCGCCCGGCCCTGCAGGCGGGCCAGCGGATCGTCGTGCTCGAGCCGAGCTGCGCGGCGGTGTTCAGATCCGACGCGGCCGAGCTGCTCGGCACGAAGGACGCGAAGCTGCTGGCCAAGCAGACCAGGACGCTCGCCGAACTGCTGACCGAAGAAGGCTGGCAGCCGCCCCGGGCCGCGCTGGACCGGCCCGGCCCGTCGGCCATCGCTCAGGTCCATTGCCACCAGCACGCCATCATGGGCTTCGGGCCCGACACCGAACTGCTCAAGGCAGCCGGCGTCGAGCTGGACGTGCTCGATGACGGCTGCTGCGGGCTGGCGGGCAACTTCGGGTTCGAGCGCGGGCACTACGAGGTCTCGGTCAGCTGCGCCGAACGCGGACTCTGGCCGGCGGTAGAGAACGCAGCGCCGCAGACCGCGGTCCTCGCCGACGGATTCTCCTGCCGCACCCAGATCGAGGCCGGCAAGCTCGGGCGCAAGGGCATCCACCTCGCTCAGTTGCTGGCCGGGCTGCTCGAGGACCAGGACGCGGGCCAGTCATGAGCATGACCGGCCTGACTTGGGTAGTGGTGAACGCATGACCACCTTTTTGACTGCCGCCCTCTTCGACGTCGATGGGACGCTGGTAGACAGCAACTACCTGCATGTCTCGGCCTGGTCGGAGGCCCTGGCGCAGGCCGGCTACGACGTGCCGATGGCGGCCATACACCAGGTCATGGGCATGGGCTCAGGCGAACTGCTGGACGCGCTGCTTCCGGCCGACCGGGACCCCGAGGTCAACGGTGCGATCAGTGCGGCTCACAGCGCGCTTTATGCGGCCCACCGTAATCGGCTCAGGCCGTTCGCCCGGGCCGCCGACTTGCTGCGGGCCTGCAAGTCCGCGGGGATGCGCGTGGTGCTGGCGACTTCGGCCGAGCCAGCTGAACTGGCCAGGCTCCGCGACGTGCTGGACGCCGACGACGCGATCGACGAGGTGGTGTCGGGGTCGGAAGCCGGGACATCCAAGCCCGCGCCCGATCTGGTGCAACTGGCCCTCGACCGGATCGGCGCCGGTCCCGGCGAGGCCGTCTTCGTCGGCGACACGGTCTGGGACGTGCAGGCCTGCCAGCGGGCCGGGGTTCGCTGCATCGCCGTTCGCTGCGGTGGCGTTTGCAGCAATGACCTGCTAGACGCCGGAGCGGTCGCGGTTTACGCGGACCCCTCCGACTTGCTTGAGTCGACCGCCGGGGACCTGACAACCGCGGTGGCAGACGGCGAGGAAGCTACCGCCGGCGCCAGGGTCGACGGCCCGACCAGGCTCGCCGTCCTGGCCGCGATCATCAGCGACGGGGCCGCGAGCGAGGCGGTAGCGACAGCGACCGAGCGAGCGCTGGCGACCGCTTTGAGTCATTCGGCGAACGGGTCCTTCGACGACGACGCCCGATCGGCCCTGGCCAGGCTGCTGCGGCTGGCCAGCGACACGCCGGGAGGCCAGGCGCTCGCCATCGCGCTGAACCAGACGTTCTTGCTGCCAGATGATTCCCATGCCGCCGGGGCTCGCGAAGAGCATGGCCAGGCCTTCGCCGACCTCTACCGGCGGCTGGCCATGCCCAGCATGCGCGGCCAGGTCCGGGCCGAGGCCGCGTTGATGCTCAGCCGGCTCACTCGGTTATTAACGCAGCCTGACTAGTAGCCCAGGCTGGCTCGGTCAGATAGCCGGACCGCGGACTCGAGCATGGCGGCGTGGACGAATGCCTGGGGCAGGTTGCCACGCTGCTGGCGCTGGTGAGTGGCGTATTCCTCGGTGTACAGCGCGCCGGGCCCGCAGGCGGACCGGCTGCGCTCGAACCAGTGCGCCGCCTGCACGTCGTCGCCGCGCACGTGCGCGGCCAGCGCCATCCAGAAGCCGCAAAGCAAGAAGGCGCCCTCGGCATGGCCGGCTGAGCGAGAGCCCTCAGCGTGACCGTGCGGACCAGAGCCGTCGTTGAAGCGGTAGACGAAGCCGTCGTCGGTCAGTTCCCGTTCGACCGCCTCCATGGTGGCCTTGCTACGGGGATCATCGACCGGGACGGCACCGCGAATGAATGACAGCAGCAGCGCGGCGTCGACCCGGTCATCGGCCGGAGTCCGCTGCCAGCGGCCGGACGGGTGGACACAGTTATCGAGGCTCGCGAGCACGGAGTCGGCCAGGCCGCTCCACCGGGCCGCCAGCGACGGGCTGTGGGTGGCGACCGCGGCGATTGCACGCAGGCCGGCCACGCACGCCAGCCGGGAATGCGTCCACAACTGGTCGTCGAGTTCCCAGATGCCGGCATCTGGCCGGTGCCAGCACTGCTCAATCGCCTCGGTGGCTAGCTCGGCCGCCCGCCAGTCCTCGGCCGACAGCACGTCGCGCCTGGCCGCCGCGGCCAGCAACTGCAGGGACTCACCGAAACAATCGAGCTGGAACTGGGTCCTGACCCGGTTCCCAACGCGCGGTGTCGCGCCCGGATAGCCGGGCAATCGCACGTTCCGCTCGGGCGGGATGCGGCCGCCGGTCACGGTATAGGCCGGAGCCAGGTCAGGACCGTCCGACAGCAGCCGCTCGGTGATGAACCCGACCGTCCCGGCCAGTTTGGAATCAGCTCCGTGAGCGGCCATGGCCAGGCCCGCATAGCACTGGTCCCGGATCCAGGCGTACCGGTAGTCGTAGTTCCTGATGCCGCCGAGCCGTTCGGGCAGTGAGGTCGTGGCCGCCGCGACCATCGCGCCGGAACGCGACGTCAGCCCGCTGAGCACGGCATACGCGTGGCGCGCGTCCCGGCTCGCGATGAGGTTGGCGCAATCCAGGTCCTGCGCCGTCCACGCCTCTTCTGTTGCCGCCCACAGTGCCCCAGGATCGGGCGCGGCCTTGTCGAGCGGCCGGTCCGAGATCTCCAGCACCAGGTCGAGGTGCTGACCCCTGGGCACGGTAATCCTGGCGGTCAGCCGGCCGTCCTTATCGCGAGTGGCGCGCGGCGCACCCGACCACCGAAAGTGAAGGTCGCCGGCTCGGCCCGACCAGCACCGCTTGGCCCGCTTCAGCTCGCCCGCGCCGCGCCCGCGCCCGATGTCGAGGTCCAGGGTGACATCGACGCGTGCCGGGCCTTCGACGGCCTCGATCCGGCGCAGCACGACGAGGCGGTGCTCGTCCGACGGCAGAGCCAGCGCCTCACGGCACTCGATTACCTCGGCGCCCACCCACCGGCTGCGCCAGATCAGGCTGCCCGGCTCGTAGTAGCCACCCCACACCCGCCAGGGATCGGCCGGGGTGACCAGGTAGCCGCTGCGCCCGCCAAGCAGCGCGGTGAACACCGGCCGGCTGTCCCACCGAGGCGCGCACAGCCAGACCATCGAGCCATCAGGCCCGATCAGCGCCCCGCGTTCCCCGTCGGCGATAAACGAGTACTCCCGCAGGACGTGCGGCTGCCACAACTGCGACGGTTCCGCCGAGCGATTTGCCATCCCCGCGACTTCCCCGCCGGCGCCGGTCCAACCCGGTTTGCGGCCCGGACTCACGGGTAGCCGCGAGTCCATGACCAGGACAATAGTCATTACGGGAGCAAGCGCCGGCGTGGGCCGGGCGACGGCACAGCTATACGGTCGCCGCGGCGACCGGGTCGGCCTGATCGCGCGCGGCAGCGACGGGCTCAACGCGGCCGCCCAGGAGATCAGGGAGGCCGGCGGGCAGGCCCTGGCCGTACCGGCGGATGTCGCCGACTACGAGCAGATCGCCGATGCGACGCAGCGGATCGAGCAGGCACTCGGTCCGATCGACCTCTGGATCAACGTCGGGTTCAGCTCAGTGTTCGCGCCGTTCTGGCAGATCAAGCCGGATGAGTTCAAGCGGGTCACCGAGGTCACCTACCTGGGCTACGTCAACGGCACGATGGCCGCGCTGTCCGTCATGCGGCCGCGCGACCACGGCACGATCGTGCAGGTCGGGTCCGCGCTCGGCGAGCGCAGCATCCCGCTGCAGTCGGCCTACTGCGGCGCCAAGCACGCGATCAATGGCTTCACCTCGTCGCTGCGGTGCGAGCTGCTGCACGAAGGCTCCGACGTACGCGTCACGGTCGTCCAATTGCCCGCGGTCAACACCCCGCAGTTCACCTGGGTCAAGTCCCGCCTGCCCCGGCATCCGCAGCCCGTCGCGCCGATCTATCAGCCGGAGGTCGCCGCGCGCGGGATCGCCTACGCCGCCGATCATCCCGGCCGCCGCAACTACTGGGTCGGCGGATCCACCGCCGCCACCCTCCTCGCGAACCGCGTCGCGCCGGCACTGCTTGACCGCTATCTCGCCCGCACCGGCTTCGGGTCGCAGCAGACCGACGAGCCGGCCGATGCCGACAACGACCCCGGCAACCTCTGGGCACCCGCCGACGGGCCTGACGGCCACGACTTCGGCGCGGACGGCGAATTCACCGATCAGGCTCACAGCCGCTCGCTGCAGCTGTGGTGCTCGCATCATGTCCGGCCGATCGCGGCCTCCCTCACGGGGGCGGCCCTGGCGGGCGGCCTGCTCACCTGGCGGCGCGGCGGCCGGGGTTAGGCGAGTTCTCACGCATCGCCGGCCTCGGTCAGGTCACCAGCCACCGCAGCGCCGGCGGCGTTAACTAGCTCGTCCAGTACGGCCGGGCACCTCAATCGAATGTGAACTTCTGGTTAGCAGATACGCCGGGAACTACCGGTAAGGGGCACACCATGGCGCAGCCCGAGACGACGGGTAACATCCTCAGCACGCTAGATGACCGGGTGCCGTCGGCGTTCTACTGGCAGCTCACGCTGCTGGCGACGCTTGGCGGCTTCCTGTTCGGTTATGACACGTCCAACATCGGGTCCGCGCTGAACTTCGTGCCGTACGGCCTGCACGGGCTGGCGCTCGGCTACCTGGTATCCGGCGCTTCGCTCGGTGCCGCCGCCGGCGCGCTCGCGGCCGGGCCGATCGCGGACCGCTTCGGGCGCAAGACTTTGCTGGTCGTCGACGCCGGAATCTACGCGGTCGGAGCGATCCTGTCGGCGGTCACCCCGGACGCGGGAGTGCTGCTTGCCGCCAGAACGCTGATCGGGATCGCGATCGGCGCCGACTCGGCGATCGCGACCGCCTATATCTCCGAGTACGCGCCGAAGAACCGGCGGGGCGCGCTGACGATGTTGCAGCAATGGATGATCACGATCGGCATTCTGGTCGCCTACATCATTGCCCTGATCATCTTCGCCGCGTTCCCGCACAGCGCGGCGACCGTGGGCTGGCGCCTGGTGCTCGGCCTCGGCGCGGTGCCGGCTCTGGTCGGGCTGGTGCTACGGACCCAGATGCCGGAATCGCCGCGCTGGCTGCTGCGGCACGGCAAGTTCGACCAGGTGCGTCAGGCCATGGCCGCCTTGGGCGTGAAGGACGTCACCGATGAGCAGGTGCACAGCGCGGCCAAGGTGATCGAGCGGGCCGAGGCCCAGGCCGACCGGGCCGGCTGGCGCGCGGTCTGGACCAAGGGAGTGCGCCGGGCACTGCTGGTGGTGTGCGTATTCTTCATCTTCCAGCAGATCACCGGCATCAACGTGCCGCTGTACTACGGCCCGCACCTGCTCGGCCCGATCTTCTCCGGCAAGCACGCCAGCCTGGTCGCCACGACCGTGGCCGGAGTCGAGGTCACCGCGATCATGACCACCGTCAACGTGGCGGCGACCTATCTGGGGTTCAGGTGGATCGACAAATTCGGCCGCCGCAAGCTAGCCATGGGCGGCTATGCCGGCATGATCATCTCGGCTCTCGTGGCCGCGCTCGGCCTGTCGATGCTGTCAGGGACGGCCAGGCTCGTGGTCATCATGGTCGGCCTCGACCTCTTCATCGCCTCGTTCGCGGTCGGCGTCGGCGGGACCGGCTGGACGCTGCAGGGCGAGGTCTTCCCAACCGCCGTCCGGGGCCAGGCGGCCGCGATCGCGGCGGCGGTCGACTGGCTGGCTAACTTCGCGCTGATCGAGGTGTTCCCGACCTGGCAGAGCGGGATCGGCCTGGCCGGAGTCTTGGTCTGCTTCGCTGCGCTCGCGCTGGCCGCTATCGCGTTCGTGTTCTGGTTCCTGCCCGAGACCAAGGGGATGCCGGTCGAGGAGATCGTCAAGGTCTTCGAGAAGCAGAAAGGCACCGTGATCGGTGAGCCGGTCGGCGGATAGCCGCGCGCAGCCTGGGGTAGCGAATCCAGCATGGCAACGAGCATCAATGAGACCGAGATCAAGTACGAGCTGCCACCAGGGCTCGCGTTGCCGAAGCTGGACACGCTCGCGTCGATCTCGCGCGTCCGGCGGGCCGCTACGGAGGATCTGGAGGCGCAGTACTTCGACACCGACGATCTGCGGCTGATTCACGCGGGAGTGACGCTGCGGCGCCGGGTCGGCGGCCACGACGCTGGCTGGCATCTGAAGACCCCGGTCGGCCCGCACACCAGGCGCGAGATCCACTCACCGCTACGCGACGGCGACGACCTGCAGGTGCCGGACGAACTGGCCGAGCTGATCCTGGTCCACACCAGGGGCAAATCAGTCCGGCCGCAAGCGGTGATCAAGACGCAGCGGCAACGGCTGCTGCTACTCGGCAAGTCGGGCAACAGCCTGGCCGAACTCGCGATCGACGACGTGCGCGCGCACTCCGAGGGCGGCGATCCGACCGCCAGAGGCTGGCAGGAAGTGGAGTTCGAGCTGACCGGCGGCGACGGCGAACTGCTGCGGGAGGCCGATCAGTGCCTGCTCCTGGGTGGCTTGACCCGGTCGGCGCAACTGGCGAAGTTCGCGAGGGCGATGGGAGTCGGGACGCTGGACCGGCCTGCGGGACAGCCGGCCAGGCAAGCGCTCTCGGCGTCATCGTCGGCTGGCGACGTGATCACCGCTTATGCCGCCGAGCAGATCGCCACGATGAAGGCACTCGATCCGGCCGTTCGCGGTGACCAGCCGGACGCTGTGCATCAGATGCGCATCGCGGTCCGCAAGCTGCGCAGCACGCTGCGGACGTTCGGCAAGCTGATCTGGCGCCAGGACGTCCGGCCGGTCGCGGACGAGCTGAAGTGGCTGGGCACCGAGCTCGGCGGAGCCAGGGACGCCGAGGTGCTGTTCGGGCATCTGCGCTCGTCGGTCGAGGCCTTGCCGGCTGAGCTGGTACTAGGTCCGGTCAATGCGCGGATCCAGGGTCACTTCGCCCACGTTTCGGCGCAGGCGAAGGAGACGCTCACCGCGGCGCTGCGGTCGCAGCGGTACTTCGAGCTGCTCGACCAGCTGGACTCGTCCGTCGAAGGACCCGCACTGACCCGCGCCGCCGGGAGGCCGGCTGCCGCGGTGCTGCCAGCCGCCGTTCGGCGCTCGTATCGCCGGGCGGACAGGCGGATGGACCGGGCGCAGCGGACGCTCGGCGGGCCTGAGCAGGACGCCGCGCTGCATCGAGCGAGGCGGGCGGCCAAGCGCACGCGTTTCGCCGCGGAGGCGGTCGGTCCGGCCTTTGGCCGACCCGCAACGCGGTTTGCCCGACGGCTCAAGAAGGTCCAGTCCACGCTGGGTGATCACCAGGATTCGGTGATCGCGAGACAGGTGGAGCGCGAGCTCGCTATCGCTGCGGCCCAAAGCACCGAGAATGCTTTCTCCTACGGCTTGCTTTACCAAAGCGACGCGGACGCGAGCGTGCGTGCGATCGCGCGCGGTCAACGCGCGTGGGTTAAGGCCAGTCGCCGCAAGGACCGCAAGTGGCTGAAGACCTGAGCTAGCTAGCGGCGTCAACCCGGGGCGGGCTGCTCCGGCGGACCAGGCTGCGGTCCAATTCCGCGACCGTTCTGGCACCGCACAGGGCCATGGACATCCGCGTTTCCTGGGTCAGGATGTCGATCGCGTGCCTGACGCCGGCCTCGCCCGCCGCCGCCAGCCCGTACAGGTGAGCCCGGCCGACCAGCACCGCGCGGGCGCCAAGAGCCAGCGCGGCCACCACATTCGCCCCGCGCCGGATCCCGGAGTCGAACAGCACCTCCACCCGGTCACCGACCGCGTCGACTATCTCGGGCAGCATCTCGAGCGAGGCCGGGACGTGGTCCATCTGCCGGCCGCCATGGTTGGAGACGATCACGGCGTCGACGCCACGATCGGCGGCCTGGACGGCCTCATCGGGTCGCAGAACCCCTTTCACCGCGATCGGGCCATCCCATTCCTGCCGGATCCACTCCAGATCGCGCCAGCTCACGGTTCCGTCGAACATCTCCTTCATCTGGTCGCGAGACGCCGGCCCGTGCATCGACAGGTTGGGAAAGCTGGGCGGCGGTGAGGTTAGGAAGTGCCACGACCAGCGCGGATGGCGAGCTCCGTCAAGTATCGTGCGCAGGTTCAGCTCGGGAGTCGGCAACTCGATGCCGCGATGCAGCTCACGATCCCGCTCGGACCGCACGGTCGTGTCCGCGCTCAGCACCAGCGCGCGGTAGCCGGCCGCCTTAGCCCGGGCGACCAGCTCCCTGGAGATGCCGCGATCGCCCCACAGGTACAGCTGGAACCACAACGGGCTCCCGCTCGCGGCCTCGGCGATCGCCTCCAGCGGCTGGGTCGCCAACGTAGACACGCCGTAGGTCAGGCCCGCGTGCCGGGCCGCCCTGGCGACCGCCAGCTCGCCCTCGTAGTGGAACATCCGCGGCGCTCCGACCGGCGACAAGATCACCGGCAGCGGCATCGGCGTACCCAGCACCGTCACGGCGGTCTGGATGTCGCTGACGTCGCGCATCACCCTGGGCAGCAGCTCGACCTCGCCGAAGGCCGCGCGGTTGCGGCGCATCGTCCACTCGTCCTCGCCGCCGCCGTCCAGATAGTCGGCGGCGCCAATCGGCAGCCGCCTACGGGCCAGCCGGGCGAGATCGTCGATGTCGTAACACCGCGCGAGCGCCTTGACACCATACGGCGCGTCCGGTTGCCCGAGGTGGACCAGTTTTACTATTTCCGACGGCTTCATACGACGGCGGCTACCCGGTCAGTCGCGTCCCGAACATCGGTCAGCCGGGTACTAGCGGCCGAGCGCCTTGGCGAGCTGCGCCTTGCTCATCGAGGACCGGCCCTTAACCCCGCGCTGCCTGGCCTCGTTGTAGAGCTGGGCCTTGGTCGGGCCGCCGGCTCCCTTGTGCGAACGCAGGCCGCCACGGCGGCTCGATGAGATGTCGCTGGTCGAACTGCGGCTGGCCGTCCGGGACTCCCCCGACCTGGCCCGCTCCTTGTTGACCGTGCGCGCCGCTATTTCCTTAGCCCGGCCCTCGCTCACGCCGCGCTGCTCTTCGCTGTCCCTGACGTGCTCGTACTGCCGTTCTCGCTTCGGACTCGAGCCTCTGGGCATCGCGTACCTCCAGCCTTGGATGGGCGGACTTCATGAGCGCGCCTGCGGGCGCTCCCGTCAAGCACCTCTACCCACCTGAGCTGCGGTATTCAGCTATTCGGAACCGACTTCAACATACGCAGTTGGAGCAGTTGCAATTGCATCCAGCGTGGCAACTGCACAGTCCGCCACTGCAGCACTTCTCGGAAAGGCAGGGCGAGTGTTCAACTACGGCTTGTTGTTCAGAATTTTTAGCCATCGGCCCACTCCAGATTCCTAGAACGGCCTAACTGCCCGGTTGCATCATTCGCAAACCCCGGCATAAATGGATCATGTGAAGCTAGCCCGATCACCGCTTCGGGCAATCGGTATTGGGCCCTTAACTACCCGAGGTCCCGGCCGGAGTTGAACCGGTAGCGCGACCTGCTGGGTTGGGCTGCTGGATGAAGAGTACTGGCAACGGCGGCGTGCTGGGGCGCAAACAGCGTCAACATCGCCACGTTCAACCCGAGATTTACTGGTTCCCCAGCACGTGCCCCCATTCGCCAAGTAACGTCCTCCGGGACAGGCGTTTCCTGTGTGACCTTGAGGTGCTGGCTGGCACTTGTGCTGGCTGGCATCTGTGCTTGCTGGCACCTGTGCTTGCTGGTACCCGGTCGCGCAGTGAGCGCGGGACGCCCGGCCAAGGAGCGCGTTTGCACGCCGCACCGCGTCATGCGAAACCTCGCAAGTCCGCACCTGAGCCTGCGGCCGAGCCTTGGT
The DNA here is from genome assembly GCA_036501205.1 of Streptosporangiaceae bacterium. Taxonomy (GTDB): domain Bacteria; phylum Actinomycetota; class Actinomycetes; order Streptosporangiales; family Streptosporangiaceae; genus Chersky-822. Next base: position 49,504 of record DASYAT010000193.1, read on the forward strand.
CTGCCCCTAGGCCTGCGCCTAGGCGCGGGATGGTGGCCAAGGTGGGCGCCATGGGAGCGGTCGCCGTGACGATCGCCGGTGTCGCCGTCGCCTTCGAGATGGTTCACAGCGGTGCCGCCGCGCCGAAGCCCGCGCACCACGTGGCTCTGGTGCCGGACGCGGGTGCCATCCTCGGCATGTCCCGGATGAGCGACTCGATGCACCATGCGGTCGCGATAGCCGAAATGCGGACGGTCCGGCGAGCCAGGAAGGCCGCTCATCTGCGGCACCTAGCCACGCTCGCGGCCGCGCGGCGGGCCGCCCGGGCCGCGCACGCGCGCTCGCAGTCTCCGCCGCCGAGCCCGAGCCCGAGTTCTCCGAGCTCACCTCCGCCATCGAGCGGCGGCGGGGATGCCGCTCATTCGGCACTCGGCATCTGCATCCGCGACGCGGAAGAGGGCGGCAGCTACGCCTGGGGTCCAGGCAACGGCGGCGGCGCTTACCAGTTCGTGCTGGGCACCTGGGAGCGCTACGGCGGCGCGGCCAGCGAGTACGGCGCCGCCGACGCCGCCTACCAGGACAAGGTCTTTGACAACGCCATCGCCGCCGGCGGCGCCTCCAACTGGACCAACTACGACGGCTGCTGATTCACCGCCGCAGCGCAAGCAGTTTCGCTTGGACTGTCCATCCTCCCGGCCGTAGCATCACTTGGAATGCCTGAGCAGAGAAATATGTAGCTGGCCGTGATGCAGGCAATGGCGTAGGAGGGGTTCGATGGGTGAGTCTGGGTTGAAGAACGGCCGGGTCGTTCTTCGGTCGGCCGGGCCGATAGCGTTCGGGCCGGACGGCATCTTGTTCCTGGCCGACAACGCCGGATCGAAGGTATTCGCTGTCGATGTCGCGGACACCGGCGCCGAGGGCGGGACCGAGCCGTTCGACCTGGAGAATGTCGACGCGCTCGTCGGATCGTTCCTGGGCTGCGAGCCCGGTGACATCATGATCAGGGATATGGCGGTGCACCCGCGGTCGCACAATGTGTACCTGTCAGTCCAGCGGGGTCATGGTGCTGTGGCCCGGGCTGTGCTGGTGCGGATCGACCGCCTCGACGGCTCGGTCTGCGATGTGCCGCTGGATGACGTACCCGTCGCGGCGGCGGCGATCGGCGACGCTCCGGCCGATGACGATGTTCGGCAGGACATTACGCTGCCGCTGGGCGAGGAGGGCGAGGAACTCCGGGTCGGCGAGCGGACCATCCGCATCCTGCGCCAGCCGATCCGCACTTCAACCGTCACCGACATGGCCTACGTGAACGGGGAACTGCTCGTCGCCGGACTGTCGAACGAGGAATTCTCGTCCAGGCTGCGGCGGATCCCGTTCCCGTTCAGCGACGAGGTGACCGGCAGCAGCCTGGAGATCTTCCATGTCTCGCACGGCAAGTGGGAGACCGCGGCGCCGATCCGGGCGTTCGTGCCCTACGGCGGCGGAACTTCCATCCTGGCCAGCTACACGTGCACGCCGGTCGTGCACTTCCCGCTGGCTGACCTTGCCGATGGCGCCAAGGCGGTCGGCCGTACGGTCGCCGAGCTCGGCCCGGTCAACCAGCCCCTCGACATGGTGTCGTTCACCCAAGATGGCCAGGAGTACCTGCTCATCGCCAACTCCGCCCACGGGCTGGTGAAGATCGACTGCCGTGACATCGAAGACCAGGCCCCGCTGACCGAGCCGAAGGAGCCGATCGGCGTGCCCAGGCAGACCAAGGATCTCCAGGGCATCCGCCGCCTGGCCAATCTGAACGGCAGTCACGTTCTCGTCCTGCAGGCCGACGACGCGGGCCGGCAGCACCTGCGCTCGCTGAAGACCGACTCTTTGTAACCGCGACGGTGATCGACGCGTCCTGGTCGCGCAGCGGTGGCGCTGACTGCATCAGGTTGACGGGATTGCCCGCCGATGCGCATCCGGAGGTCCGTCCGGGCACGGCCACCGGCGAGCTGCCGCCGATGGCGGGCCGGCTGGTGGGCGACGGGGACGGATTGTGCTTCATTCCCAGGTTCGCGTTCCTGGACGGCACTGCCTACTCCATCGCCGTCGACGGCGCCCTGGCGGCGACGCTGATGCGCGACCGCCCCTGGGTAGTGGCCAGTACCGAGGTGACAGGCATCTACCCGACGGCGGCCGAGGTGCCGCGCAACCTGCTCCGGTTCTACGTCTGGTTTTCGGCGCCGATGAGCGAGGACTACGTCGCCGGGCACGTGCGGCTCGCCGACGATCACGGCAGCACGATCACCGGAGCCCTGCTGCCCAGCGAGCATGAGCTGTGGGACTCGGCCCGCCGCCGCCTCACCGTCCTGCTTGACCCCGCCCGCATCAAGCGCGGCCTGGCCGCCCATTGCCACGCCGGCTACCCGCTGCGAGCCGGCGAGCAATTCTCGCTCGTCGTCGGCAGCGGGATCCGTGATGCGCACGGACTTCCGCTGCGAGCCGGGACGCAGCGGCGGTACCAGGTCGGCGACGACGAGCGCAGCCACGTCGATCCCTGGACGTGGGGCCTGACCGCGCCCCGGACCGGAACCTTCGAGCCGGTGCAGGCCTGCTTCGACCGGCCGCTGGATCACGGCCTGCTCACCCGGTGCCTGCACGTGACCGGACCTGACCGTCAGCTAGTCCGCGGTACGCCGCAGATCGGCACCGGGGAGACGTCCTGGCAGCTGATACCCGGCCAAGCCTGGGCATCCGGGCCGCACCAGCTCATCATCGACCCGATCCTGGAAGACCAGGCCGGCAACTCGGTCAGCCGCGTCTTCGACCGGGACCTTTCCCGCCCGCAGGACCGGCCCCGGCCTACACTGCCGGTAACCCTCACCTTTAACTCCGCTGAGTAGGCGCAAATGATCGATCGAGTCACCATTGACTCACTATTTCCGGTTGACCTGCCAGAACCTGATGACTGGGAGGCGAAATATCCGGCCCGTGATATTCCGGATGGCGCAAAAGTAACCCGCTTCGCACCTAGCCCGACCGGGTCGCTCCACATCGGCGGGGTTTATACGGCGACTATCGCCAAGGCCGTGGCCCAGTACTCTGGTGGTTCCTATTTCGTGCGAATTGAAGACGTCGGCCACCGAACCGAGGCTCCCTACGTACCACCTCGCCCACGCGGTGGATGACCACCTCATGCGGGTCAACGAGGTTATCCGGGCCGAGGAGTGGATCTCATCGGTTCCGCTCCATCATCAGCTTTTCGACGCGCTCGGGTTTGACCGACTGCCGTACTCTCATGTCGCGCCGCTGATGAAGATGGCGGGCAACTCAAAGCGGAAGCTGTCGAAGCGCAAGGACACCGAGGCGTCGGTCGATTTCTATATCGAGGTCGGATTTCCGGCCGACGCGGCCCTGTTTTACCTGCGCGGTCTCGCCAACGGCCGGCTAGCCGAACTGCCGATCACCCAAGCGCTCGCTGAGCCGATTCGGCTGGAGGAATGCGGCGTCTCCGGACCGCTGGTGGACATGGTAAAGCTCGCGGATATCAGCCGTGCTCTAGACGTCGAGCGAGTTGGAGTGGATAACCCGCGCCAGGATCTTGCCAAGTGGTCCGAATTCCGGTCGACGTATGGCTTCTTCTTCCGTGAACTATTTCCAGTCGTGCGCGACCCGGGCGATGACCGTTTCGGGTCGCTCAGTCCGGCCCTTGTGACCGAGGTGGCCGCCAGCTTCGCTGACGGGTACTTCGAGAGCGACGAG
>DASYAT010000194.1:0-6925 GCA_036501205.1 Streptosporangiaceae bacterium
TCGGGATCATGCGCGGACCGGTCTACCCGGCGCAGCAGTGCCCGCACCCGAGCGGTCAGCTCGCGCATGCTGAACGGCTTGCAGAGATAGTCGTCGGCGCCAACCTCCAGGCCGACGACCAGGTCGGTCTCCGACCCGCGGGCGGTCAGCATGATCACCGGCACCGGCCGGTCCCGCTGGATCTGGCGGCACACCTCAAGCCCGTCAAACCCCGGCAACATCAGATCGAGCACCACCGCGTCCGGCCGCGCGACCGCGACTAGCCGAACCGCACTCGGCCCGTCCGCCGCCACGTCCACGACATGACCATCACTGCGCAGCCGCGCCGCGATCGCCCCAGCTAGCTCGACCTCATCCTCCACCACCACGATCTTGGCCACACGAGGAAATTAACGGATCAACTGTGCAGATTTCGACCCCGCACCTGTGAAGATCCCGTGCAGAACGCGGATGCCTGACTCTGAGTCCGGAACGCGCGAGGTCATGCCCGGGTAGAGGCGCACTATTAACGCGCATATCTAGGATCGACTATCTGTCATTGCGTTTATCGCCGTAGTAGAAACCGAGAGCTGATCCGAGCAGGCTCACAGTCGCAGGCAGAGCCGCCTGAAACCACTCGCTTGAGTTCTGCCAGTGCTTGGTTCCCGTGGCGCGATAGCCGAGATACAGGACCAGGCCAAAACAGATGACGAAGGATAGCGCGATCACCATGCGCACCCAGCCAATAGACCTGATCCCGGCAGTTCTGGGCGAGCTGCCCTCCCGGCTCCAGTTAAAAGCTTCTGGCGGTATTTCCGATCGGCGCCAATTGCCGTAGCGACCGCCCTGCGGATCAGAATTGCCCGTCGGCTCCTGGTCGGCACCGAGTTCGTCGAGCGCAACGGGACGATGTTCCCAGCCGGAGTCCTCCTGGACGGAACGATTGGTCATGGGGAGCCGCGCCGCATGCTCGGACGGTGGCTGGAGCTGCGGCCAGGCTCACATACGGGAGCGAGGATCACCGGAATCACGCTGCGGCGGTATCCGCGAGCCAATCCGAGGAGGGATGAGTTCCTCCAGCCGGCCGTTCTGCGCGATGAGCATTTTACCGCCATTGTTTCTGACGTTTACATACTCTTCCTCAAGCCCGACGGCCTCGGCGAGGACTTCAGTTACATCTTTTTGCCGCTTATCCGCCAGATAATTGAGTCTCCGCATCACATCCGACGAAACGAAAAGCGGGCTTTCGCTCACAACATTCCCCCCGTTGTAACCCATCACAACCCCCGTACGGCCAGTAAAACGCGAACCGTAACTCCAGATTATCGTCTAGCAACGTTACGTGACCAGCGGCTGAAACTGACGCAGAACGCGTACTCTCAGCGCATGCGCCCCCGCACCGCCGACTACGCCGCCGCCGCGGTGTTCGGCGTCCTTTTCGCCGTCGGCGGGATCGTTATCGCCTTGCTCTCGCCTCACGAAGCCGACGCGCTGCGGTTGTGGGCCAGCACGAATGTGGCGAACCTGCGGCACCACCCGATCCCCGCATTGGTGGTGTCCGCGTTCCTGCCCTCGGGCTGGCCGTTCGCCTGGCTCGTTCCCATCGCGCTGACGATGTTCGCCGCCAACCGCGCGGTCGGCACCGCCAGGCTGGCGCTAATCTGCGCCGCTGGCCACCTGATCGGCACCGGCGTCAGCGAGGGGATCGTCGCCTACCGGGTAGATCACGGCAGCCTCCCGCCGACGTGGTTGCACATCTTCGACGTCGGCCCGTCCTACGTCGTCGTCTCCGCGATCGTCCTCGTGGTCATGTTCGGGACCAGGCTGGCCCGGATCACGGTTCTTGCCGTCTTCGCTGTCCTGGTGTTGGTCAGCCACATCTTCGGCGGATTGACCAGCCTGCAGGTGGCCGCCGTCGGTCACCTGACGGCCATCGTGACAGCAGCCGCATTTGGCCTGGCGCTGGGGCGGCCTAGCGACTCTGGGCGGCCGAGAGCAGTCGCCTCGCTCGGGCGCGTTCTACTGCCGAGGAACGGTCCTGAGCCTGGAGCTTCGTATAGATATTGCGGATGTGGGTGTTGACGGTGTTCACCGAGACCGACAACTGACTGGCGATCTCCGGCCGGGACAAGTTCGTCGGGAGATACCGCAGCACCCGCAGCTCGCTCGGACTGAGTTGTTCGGTCTCCGCCAGCGAAGCCTCATTGCCGGGCGATATGGACGATCCGCGCAGGACGTCCAGGATGTTGGCCAGCAGGGATGCATGCGCGGTCTCGTGCTTCGGCATGGCTTCGAGCAGGTCGAGTGATCCGATCATCGCGAACGGGAGGATGAGGCGGTCAGCCTCCGCCAAGGACAGCGCGCTCTCCACGGCCGCGTTGGCAGAACGCTGGTCACCGAGCTCACGGTGCGCGAGCGCTGCCAGCAGGTGCGACTCAACCTTTGTCACATATCCGACCACCGGCGCTTCGCCGCTTAGAACCCGCTTGACCGAGGTCAGCGCGGCCACCGGGTCGCTCTCGGCGAGGCAGATAGCGGCGCGCGCATTGTCGATCTCGCCGCAGTCCGCCAGATCGGGATCGAGTGCGGCCAGCGCGGCCCGGGCCTCGCTGAGCTGCCCGAGCCGGGCTAGGGTGGCTAGCCGCCAGCTGGTCAGCTGACCTGCCAGCGCATATGAGCCTTCTAGCTGCGCCTGCAGTTGCTCGACGGCAACGAATTCGGCGAGCGCCTCGCGCAGCCGGCGCCGACCAGCCAGTAGCGCTCCGACGCCAATGTGCAGGAGCAGCCTGATGACGGGGCCGGTGTCGGTCTCGACGGCACGGGCGGCACGCTTCAGCCAGTATTCGCCTTCGTCGAACTCACCTGTCCAGATGTGAGCGCCTGCGAGGTTCACGAGCGCCGGCGAGATGACCGGCTCCGCACCCCAGCCATGCTGGTCGGCAAGCGCCACCGCCTCGCGGCACCGGCGCTGGGCAATTTCGAACGGCTCGATCTTTGATGCGAAGGCGAGTTCAGCCAGGCAGGCGACTTCGAGGTACGGCCGTCCGATCTTCCGAGCAAGGGCGGCGCCCTCTCGCAAGTGCCGCTCGCTGTCCTGGTTTCCCAGGGACCAGGCTTCGACGATTCCGAGGTTCATGAGCGCGACCGCACGCAGGTCGGTGTCGAGCGCGATGTCCTCGCTCGACTGCCCGGTTACCGGCGAGGCCAGGAACCTGACCTGTTCGACTACTCCGGCGAGGTGGCCGCGCTTGCGCGCGAGAGACAGTCTCAGTGCCGCGATCGCGACTTCGAGGCGGTGCAGGCGGCCTGCCGGGGTGCCAGCCATCGAGGCTTCGGCCACGGTCAGGTGGGCGGCTGCCTCGTCCAGGCGCCCCTGGGCAAGTTCGCCGGTCGCGCGCGCGAGAGGGATATCCGGTCCCTCGGTAACGGCACCTTGGGGGAAGGCCAGCAGGAGCGTCTGAATGGTCTGCGCTTGCCCGTCCAGGGTCAGGCCGAAGGAGTGGTCGGCGAGTAGCCGCGCCGCGTCGGGCCAGTCACCCGCTGCCTGGGTATGCCGGATGGCGTCCACGAGCTCGCCGTGTTCAGCCAGCCACCGCGCGGCCAGCCGGTGCAGGTCCGGCAGGTCTTCTGGAGACCTCCGGCGCAGCTCAAGGCGGAGCAAGTCAGCGAAGAGATGGTGATAGCGGAACCAGGTCCGAGCCGGATCGAGCGATACCACGAAGGCATTGGCGTCTTCGAGATCGAGGAGGATGCGTTCGGAGCCGGGGTGACCAGTCAGCAGATCCGCCAGCTCGCCGTTGACGCGATCGGGCACGGAAGTACGCAGAAGCAGATGCTGGACCCGGGGCGGCTGACATTCCAGCATTTCGGCGAGCAAGTACTCGGCCACAGTGCGGCTGCTGCCAGAGAACTCCGCGACAAATCGCTCCGGATCAGCGCTACCAGCCAGTGACATGGCCGCCAGGCGCAGGCCGGCGGCCCAGCCTTCCGCGCGCTGATGCAGCCGGGCGACCCCGGCTTCGGACAATACGATGCCCGAAGCCTCGATGAACTGGCGGGTCTCGGCCTCAGTGAACCGCAAATCTGCCGCGCGGATCTCGGCCAGGTCACCGGCGAGGCGGAGCTTGTGCAACCGCAGCGGCAGATCACGTCGCGTCGCGAGGATCGCGTGCACATGCTGAGGAAGCATCTCAAGCAGCCGGGTCAACTGGGTGAGGGTTTCCGGCGAGGTCAGCTCGTGGAGATCATCGATGATCAGGAACGTGCGGTCGCGGTGCTCGGCGAACTCCGTCAGGACCCTGTCAGTGATTGCCGTTTCGTTGAAGTCGGGGGTCGCTGCCAGCTGTTCGCTTTCGCGACGAGCGCCGGAGGACCCCCGGATGGCGGTGAGGACGGCGAGCCAGAACTGCTGGGAGTCCCGCTGATCGCGCCGCACCTGCACAACCGCGAGCCGGTACGCCTGACCTGGACCATTTGCCCAGGCTCGCAGCAGGGAAGTCTTGCCACTCCCGGCCGGAGCCGAGATAAGCGATATCTTCGCTTCCGTCGCGCGATCGAGGGACGCGACAAGCTTCCCGCGCTCAACCAACGGCAGCGCCGACATCCTGCCAGGTTACGTGCTGGCCTAGCGACCAGCGCAAGACCTTCCTCAAGCGAGTTACGCGATTCCGGCTCCGACGTCACCAGGTCCTGGCGATGCGGACTCACCTGACCGCGCCTGAACATAGCGGCATGGACCCTGCATCAGCCAGGTACATGATCCGGATCAACGGCCATCTCGGCTCCACGCTGCTTTCGGCGTTTCCGGCCATGGCATGGCGACGGCAGGGCACGGAAACCGTCCTGACTGGCGTACTGGACCGGGCTGGGCTCTACGGCGTTCTCGCTGAGATCGAGGCTCTTGGCCTTGACCTGCTTGAGATCCGCCAGCTCGCAGCTGAGGTCCGCTGGCCAGATCGTGGCGACACCTGCCCACCCTGAAGATCACTAGTTAGCGGGATGTGGACCTGATGTCATCGGTAACTACGCCTTCCGCCGCGCAAGACCAGCGGACCGCGCCGGCTGAAGGGCGCTGGCTGGTCCTGGCCGTCATAGCTGTCGCCCAGTTGATGGTGGTGCTAGACGCGACGATCGTGAATATCGCGCTGCCGTCAGCCCAGCAGGCGCTTGGCTTCTCTAACGGCGACCGGCAGTGGGTGGTGACGGCGTACGCGCTGTCGTTCGGCAGCCTGCTGCTGGTGGGCGGGCGGCTCGGTGACATGTTTAGCCGCAAGCGGGTTTTTATCACTGGCCTGGTTGGCTTCGCCGTTGCCTCGGCAATCGGTGGCGCGGCCGGCTCGTTCGTCGTCCTGGTCACGGCCAGGGCGCTGCAGGGGGCGTTCGGCGCTGTCCTCGCGCCCTCTGCCCTCGGCACCCTGGTGCGAACGTTCAGTGACCCGCGCGACCGGGCGAAGGCTTTCGGCGTGTTCGGCTCGGTCGCGGCCGGCGGTGGCGCCGTCGGGCTGATCCTGGGCGGGGTGCTGGCCGAGTACCTCTCGTGGCGCTGGTGCCTGTATGTCAACCTGCTGTTCGCCGCGATCGCCGCGGCCGGCGCCCTGGCCTACATCCGCGGCGACCAGCCAGCCAGCCGACCGCGAATGGACTGGCCCGGTGCCGTGCTGGCTTGCGTAGGGCTGTTCGCGATCGTTTACGGCTTCTCCCATGCCGAGACCGCCGGCTGGACGGCCGCGCTGACCCTTGTCTCGCTGGTTGGCGGCGCGGTGCTGATCATCGGGTTCGTCGCCGCCGAGCGGCGCGTCAGTCACCCACTGCTGCCGCTTCGGGTGATCGTTGACCGCGCCCGGGGCGGCTCCTATGTCGCCGTCGGCATCTCCGGAATCGCGGTCTTCGGCACCTTCCTGTTCCTGACGTTCTACCTTCAAGGGGTCAGGGGAGACAGTCCGCTGACTACGGGCCTGTTGTTCCTGCCTATGACTGCCTGCATCCTGATCAGCTCGAACCTGTCCGCCGTCATCCACCTCGGACCGCGCGTCCTGATCGCGGCCGGCATGCTTCTTGGCGCTGGCGGTATGGCCTACCTGACTCAGGTCACCGTAACGTCCGGCTATGTCAGCGCCGTACTGCCGGCCCTGCTCATCCTTGGCCTGGGTCTCGGCCTGATTTTCGCGCAGGCCATCAACACCGCCACGGCTGGCGTTGCCCGCGAGGACTCCGGCGTGGCCTCCGCTCTGGTCAACACGATGCAGCAGGTTGGCGGGTCGATCGGGACGTCGGCACTCAGCACGATCGCGCTCAGTGCCACGGCCGCTTACCTGACCGCGCACCACACCAGCCCGCTGGCTCCGGCGATCGCAGCCACTCACGGCTACACGATCGCCTTCGGCGTGTCGGCGGGACTGCTCGGCCTCGGCTTCATCCTCGCGATCGTCCTGCTGCCATCTCGGCGCCGGCTCGCCGACCTCCGGGACGCAGGTGCCGCAATCCCGGCCGTGTCCGGCCCGCCGCCCGCGCCCGCCGTGCCCGCCATCCCTGCCCGGCAGCGCGCCGCCGAAGCGATTCCGGTCGCCCTGTGCAGCTGCTCACCGGTAATCACGCACCCCGTCACCGCCTCCGCAGAGCGAATCACCGGGATCCGGTGAGGACTGCTCACCTGGCTGGCGACGAGCCTCGAGGTTGTGGCGAACTCGCACGGCCGTTTCACCCGGACCACCACGTTCGCGATCATGCAGTCGCTGCGCCTGGACTCGGGGCCTAGCGGTCCGGTCCACCCCTGACAACCGACGGGAGATCCTCCATGAGCACCGAACAGCGCGAGACGCTCGACGCGATCCTGCGGCAGTCAGCCTTCCCGGCCGGCAGCGATGTCAAGGAGCAGCGGCGGCTGCTGCGCGAACTGCTGTCGGCGCAGCCGCTGCCCGCTGAGGTGACCGTGACCGCTGCCGCACTG
>DASYAT010000195.1:0-45251 GCA_036501205.1 Streptosporangiaceae bacterium
GGGATGCCTGTGGCTGGCTGACCCGGGGCTTCGGCTGTCGAGGCCTGGCTGACCCGGGACTTCGGCGCGTCGAGGCCTGGCTGGAGGCACGGTATCCGCCCGTGCAGCCGGCCACTTTCACCGTCTGCGACGACCTGTCACGGTTTTCTGACTAGCGAATCATGCGGTAAGCGGCAAAATTTGTCGATTAACCGCGATGAGATGACGCGACCCGCGATAAGTCGACAGCACGGGAACTGGATCGAATGCCCGGCACGCGGGCAAGCAGACCAGGCCTGGATCGAAGTCGGGCGCTAGACACAGGAACCAGCCGTGTCAACCTCTGCACTTGCGCCTCCCAAGCCTCGTACGCTAATCAATCGTGGCGTTGTACGCGGCCTACGGCAGCAACATGGATCCGGCGCAGATGGTCGAGCGCTGCCCGCATTCACCCCAGGCCGGGATCGGATGGCTCGAAGGCTGGCGGCTGACTTTCGGCGGCGAGGACCTCGGCTGGGAAGGTGCACTGGCCACCGTCGTGGAGGAAGAGGACTCCCGGGTCTTCGTCGTACTCTACGAAGTCCCGGAAACCGATGAACGCGCTCTTGACCGCTGGGACGGCGCGACGCTCGGCTTCTACAGCAAGCTGAAAGTCCGGGTGTCAGCCCTGGACGGCGACGTGCTCGCCTGGTTGTACGTGCTGAACGACTATGAGGGCGGACTCCCGTCGGCCAGGTACCTGGGCATAATGGCCGACGCCGCCGAGGCCGCAGGAGCGCCCGAAGACTACGCGGCCTCGCTCCGCATCAGGCCCTGCCGCTCAGTAGGCCCCTAATTCGACAGGCCGCTAATTCGACCAAACTGACGCTGGCCTGGTCGCGTATGGACTTACTGGACCACGAAGCAGATGATGAGGGCGATCGTCGGGGCCAGGACGCCGGCGATAGCTGGCCAGGACCAGGTGCCGCGCACGTACTCGGGCGGGCCGACCGAGGCGGTCGGGTCGGGCGCGTCAGGATCGATCTCCCGGTCTTCGGCAGACCGACTGTGTGAGATGCCCGGGGCCTGCGATTCGGCGGGCGCAGCCCGTCCTGAGGCTGTCTTAGCCTCGCCCACGGCAGCGTCCCGGATGCGGGCTGCCGAGTCGCGGGAGGCCGAGTCGCGGGCCGACGCGTCATCGGCTGGCCTTGGGCCCGGTGCGGGCTTGCGGTCGCTGTCGTCCTCGTTGTCGGAGTCTGGGCCGACGTTGATGTCAACGTCCTTCATGACCGACCTGAACCGCGCCTCTTCTGACATCGCGGCCAGTTCCCTGGCGACGATCTCGGCCGTGGTCATCCTGACCAGCGACCGGGCCTGCTCCGGCATCTTCACGTACCCGTCCGGCTTGGCCCGCTTGCCCTGATCCCATTGCCAGGCGCGCAACTGGGCCCTGGCCCGGGTGCGTCGCGGTGAAGAAAGCGCCCAACTGTAGACGGTCTTATCTTTCCTGGGCGCGGGCCTGGCGCACTGGACCTCGACCGAGTCGGCAAGGTAGACGCCGTGCACCGCGCCCCACGGGATTTCGAAGGTACGGACCGGATTTCTGACCTTGATGCCGCCCTTGTCGGCCATCACCACCGGCCAGAGCGTCAGCGCGTAGAACGCGCCGGTGACCGCCAGGCCGCCGAACGCGATCTTGAGCGTGACGAAATTATGCCCGTGACCCTGGATGAGCAGGTCGAGCAGGCTCAAGACGATGATGCCGATCCACGTCCACCAGATCACCTGGGGGGTGCTCATGCGGAAGACCCGCCTGCCGTCAGCCTTCTCCTTGCCCGCTGAGGTAGGCGGCGCCCCGCGCTCATTCGGTACGGACACGTTACTGCGCTCCAGCGTCGACAATTCCGACTTCCACCCCACCATATGCATCGCCAGCAGGACAGACTCTGGCCCGGCGGGAGCCGTAACTGTTACGTTGCTCAGCCGAAATCGTTATCAGTCGCGCAGATCGGGCCCTCTCAGAGCGCTTCAGGCCGTCCGCCGACCACCGGACTGAGCTAATAACGGGCCAGCGAGCGTCACGTCCTCGACACTGGCGGGCATCGGGGTGACTGCCTCGTTGATGGGGCCGGCTCCGGGGCCCTGCCCGCAGCCCTCACCCAGCGCCATCATGGCCGTAGCGGCCATCACCTTGATCCCGACACCGATGCACCGCTCGTCAACGTCAAAGAGCGGCTGGTGAATGTCGAAGTCATCCAGTGAGCCCGGCCGGCGAGTACCGAGCCGGAACAGGCTGCCCGGAATGGACTCCAGGAACCAGGCGAAGTCCTCGCCGCCGAGGCTTTGCGGCGCTACAGCGAGCGCGTCGCTGCCCAGCACCCGGTCGGCGGCGGCGGCGACCATCGCTGTGCTCAGCTCGTCGTTTACGGCTGGCGGCACATTGCGCTCGTACTGCAGGTCCGGCGTCACGCCGTAGGCGGCGGCCACGGACTCGACCAAGCCCTTAAGCAGGTCGGGAGCGGCGTGCCAGGCGTTGTCGTCCAGGCACCGGACGGTGCCTTCGATGATGCCGACATCGGGGATGGCGTTCGGCGCCGTTCCCGCGCTCACCCGGCCCCAGACCAGGCTGAGCCCGGACCTCGGGTCGATCCGCCGGGACAGCGCGGCGGGCAGCTCCGTGATCATCTTGCCAAGCGCGAATACCAGGTCGGCGGTGAGATGCGGCCGGGCGGTGTGGCCGCCTGGCCCGGTCAGCTTGATCTTGATCTTGTCGCAGGCGGCCGTGATCGCGCCGACCCTGGTCCCGATCCGGCCCACGTCGAGCTTGGGATCGCAGTGCAGGGCGAATACCCGGTCGACCGACGAGATGCCGCCAGCCGCCAGCACGTCAAGCGCTCCGCCAGGAGCTTCCTCAGCCGGCTGGAAGATCAGCCTGACCTTGCCGGGCAGCGCGCCCGACGCGGCGGCCTTGGCCAGGAACAGGCCGGTGCCGACCAGGATCGTGGTGTGTACGTCGTGCCCGCAGGCATGGCAGGCGCCGGGGTTGCGCGACCGGTAGCTGACGGTCTTCTCATCGATGATCGGCAGCGCGTCGATGTCGGCCCGCAGCGCGACCGCCGGCGGCTCGCCGGCATCGCCGCCGACATCGGCGATGATCCCCGTGCCCTTCGGCAAGATCGCGGGATGCAGGCCGACGCCCTCAAGCAGCATCGAGATCCGGCGGGTCGTGCGGTGCTCGGCGTACCCGATCTCGGGATGGGCGTGCAGATCCCGGCGGAACTCGATCAGCTCTGGCTCGTGCGCCGCTAGAAACGCGTCTAGCTCGCCGGTCAGGTCATGCTCAACCATGCACCCGCTCCCCCATGGCAACGATCAGGCCGCGATTACGCTGACTTCGCTGGAAAAGCATGCTTCGCTTGAAAAGGCATGACGTACTCCGGTTAGGGGTGACGCCATGACCCAGATCCAGGTCGGTAGCCCGGATCTGACCAATGCAGATCTCCCGAGCAATGAGCGTGTCCATTCGGTCCTTCAAGCTGTTGTATCGCGGCCAAAGCCCGACGGCACCTTTGAGCTGGCCCGGAATTAGAAAATCCGCGTCGACCACGCAAACGACGCGAACCATCTACCCACCGCTGGATCCATAAACATCACCAGCGGGCACCCTGCCCAGAGGTGCAGCATTCTTGCTGCCGTAACCGCGTTTCTCGATCGCACCTGCTGCGGTTCTGATCACACTGCGCTTGGCTTGCTATAAGCGCTGATAGAGGCACCCTCGTCGCATCTCACCGGCGCTGCGATGTGCTCCGGTATAACTAAGCATGGTAGCGCTAGACGCCGTCCGACGCTGCCGTTGCCCGATTGTGACCGGCCCGCAACCAAGCAGCCATGCCGTCCCTAAGTACGTTATTTCGACCACTTAGTAGACGTCAGCGGGCTGGTAAATGCCCCACACCTCGCGCAGCGCGTCACATACCTCACCGACCGTCGCCCTGGCCTGCAGAGCTGCACGGACCGGATACAACATGTTATCGCGACCTGCGGCTGCTCGCTTCACGTCGGCAAGGTTGCGGGTCACCGCGTCGGCGTCCCTCGAAGCCCGCAATGCCGCCAGCCGGTCGGCTTGCTGGTGCTCGATCGCCGGATCCACCCGCAGCGGCGCGTAGCTCTCCTGCTCGCCCGATACGTACTTATTAACGCCAACTACGACCCGTTCTCCCGAATCGATTTGCTGTGCCACTTGGTATGCGGACCGCTCGATCTCGGCCTTCTGGAAGCCGGTCTCGATGGCGGCGACCGCGCCGCCCATCTCCTCGATTCTGGCGATCAGCTCGGCCGCGTGGTCTCTGACCTCCGCGGTCATCGATTCGATGGCATACGAGCCGGCCAGCGGGTCGACCGTCGACGTCAGGTCGGTCTCAGCGGCGATCACCTGCTGAGTCCGCAGCGCGAGCCTGGCGGCGCGCTCTGTCGGCAGTGCGATCGCCTCGTCGTAGGCGTTGGTGTGCAGCGATTGCGTGCCGCCAAGGACGGCCGCCAGCGCCTGGATCGTCACCCTGGCCAGGTTTACTTCGGGCTGCTGTGCGGTCAACTGCACGCCGGCCGTCTGGGTATGGAACCGGAGCATCTGCGATTTCGGATCCAGCGCGCCGAACTCTTCTCTCATTATCCGCGCCCACAGGAATCGTGCCGCCCGGAATTTGGCGACCTCTTCGAGAAGAGTGCTTCTGGCGACGAAGAAGAAAGACAACCTCGGGGCGAAATCATCGACCGCAAGGCCGGCCGCGATCGCAGTGCGGACATATTCTTTGGCGTTCGCGAGCGTGAAGGCGATCTCTTGCACGGGCGTAGCGCCCGCTTCGGCCATGTGGTACCCGGAGATGGAGATCGTGTTCCAGCGCGGGATATTTGAGCCGCAGTACGCGAAGGTGTCGGCGACAAGGCGCAGCGATGGTCCCGGCGGATAAATGTACGTCCCGCGCGCGATGTATTCCTTCAGGATGTCGTTCTGAATAGTGCCGGTCAGCTTCCCGGCTGGTATACCTCGCTCGCTGGCAACGAGCTCGTAGAGCAACAGGAGGATCGCGGCCGGCGCGTTGATCGTCATCGAGGTCGACACGGAATCGAGCGGTATGCCGTCGAACAGGGTGTGCATGTCCTCGATCGAGTCGATCGCCACGCCGACCTTGCCGACCTCACCGCTGGCCTGCGGAGCGTCCGAGTCGAACCCCATCTGGGTTGGCAGGTCAAACGCGACCGACAAGCCGGTCGTGCCCGCCGAGATCAGCTGCTGGTACCGGCGGTTGGAGTCCGCCGCCGTGGAAAAGCCAGCGTACTGGCGCATGGTCCAGGGCCTGGTGACGTACATGGTCGGATACACGCCCCGGGTGAACGGATACTCTCCCGGCTCACCGAGGTCCCGCGCCGGGTCGAAGTCCTGAACTGCCTTGGGGCCGTAGACCGGCTCGATTGGGTCACCTGACTCCGATATCGCCACCATGGAACAAGATTAGAGCTTTGCCATCGCCGTTCTGCCTTTGGCGTTTGCCTTGATGCCAGCTCAGGGCACATTGCCGGTACCGATCAGCGTGGCCGAGTTATCACGACGCGTGACATGTAGGGCCACGGGGGCACATAGGCTGCATTGTCATAGTCATGGTTGGCATGGTCATGAGCGGCGCGGGCAGGAAGCTGGCGGTAGCCGCCGAGGTCAGGGGAACCAGATGAGGTCAGGCGCGAGACGGACGGCCCTGGTGGTGGCGGTGGCGGCGATAAGTTCCGCACTTGCCACCGTCGCGCTGCCGGCCACCGGGGCAATCGCCAAGCCGAAGCCTCCAGCGCACAAGTCGCCCAAGGCGCACCCAGCACCACCGCCGTCGCCAGCACCCGACGCTCCGGCGAACTGGCGCGAGATCGGCGGATCGCAGATGGCCAGCGGCGGCATCGTCGTCAACTACCCGGCGGGCAAGCACCCGTGGAAGCTGCCCAAGGTACCCGCCTCGGCCTACGTCATCGCCAACGCCGCTAACGGCCAGGTGCTCGCGGCGAAGGACGCGCACGGCCTGTTCCCGCCGGCCAGCACGCTCAAGGTGCTCACCGCGATCACGATGCTGCCCAGGCTCGACCCGAACGCACAGCTCAAGACCAGCAAGCTGGCCACCTCGGTGGAGCCGAACATTGTCGGCCTGGTGCGCGGCCGCACCTACCGGGTGGCTGACCTGTTCCGCGCGCTCCTGCTGATCTCCGCGAACGACGCGGCCGTATCGCTGGTTCAGTCGGCGGGATCGTTCAGCAAGGGAATGGCGCTGCTCAACGCCGAGGCCCACCACCTGCAGGCCTACGATGTGGTCGCCAAGCAGCCGAACGGCCTGCCGGCCGCCGGCCAGGTCGTCTCGGCGTACGACCTCGCGCTGATCGCCAGGCAGGCGCTGGCGACGCCCGCGTTCATGAAGTACGACGAGACCTGGTCGGCCAAGTTCAGGGTCAACAAGAAGAAGATCGTTGACCTGGTCAACCAGAACTACCTGCTGACTCAGTACAAGGGCGGGATCGGCGGCAAGATCGGATGGACCGAGGCCGCCGAGGCTACATACGTCGGAATGGCCAGGCGGCACGGCGTCACCCTGATCGTGACGGTCCTGCACTGCACGTCCCTGCAGGAGATCACCTCGGCCGAGAAGCTGCTCAACTGGGGCTTCGCGATGAACGGGCACGTCAAGCCGGTCGGAACGCTGGTGTCTCCGCTCGCGCCCAAGCCAGCGCATCCGGCGGTCAGTCACCACCAGAAGCACGGGTCGGTCCTGCCCAAAGAACAAGTAGCCAACGATCGTCGGTCACTTGCGGGCCCGGCGGCCAACTCCGGATCAAGTCAGCTGACGATGGCCGTCACTATCGCCGCGGTCCTGTCGGTCGGGGTAGCCGCGATCATCCTGTACCGCCGCCGCCACCAGTTGGAAAGAACCCAGCCGCCGGCAGCTAACTAGCGGGCGGCCGCCAAGAACCCGACCCGCTCCCGGACGAGCGCCATCGTATTCCTGGCCACTTCACCGGCCCGGGCGGCGCCGTCGGACAGCAGCCGATCGAGCTCGGTCTCGTCGGCGAGCATCTTCTCGGTGCGTTCCCTGATCGGGCCCAGCGCCTCGACGACGGCCTGCGCCAGATCCTTCTTGAACGCCCCGTAGCCAGAGCCGGAGTACCGCTGCTCAAGATCCGGCACGGTCTCGCCGGTCAGCGCCGAATAGATCCGCAGCAGGTTGGTGACCCCTGGCTTGTTTTCCTCGTCGGCCTTGACCTCCGAGCCCAGGTCGGTCACCGCCCGCGCGATCTTCTTCCTGATAGAGCCCGGATCCTCGAGCACGTCCACGATCCCCTGCGGCGCCGAGGACGACTTGCTCATCTTCACCAACGGGTCCTGCAGGTCGGTGATCTTCGCTACGTCTTTGACGATGTAAGGGCCTGGCACCACGAACGTCTGGCCGTACCTGTGGTTGAACCGGTTAGCCAGATCCCTGGTCAGCTCAAGGTGCTGCCGCTGGTCCTCCCCCACCGGCACCTGGTCGCTCTGGTAGAGCAAGATGTCGGCCGCCTGCAGGATCGGATAGGTGAACAGCCCTACGCTGGCCTGGTCAGAGCCCGATTTCAGGGACTTGTCCTTGAACTGGATCATCCGGCTGGCCTCGCCGAAGCCGGTCAGGCAGCTCAGCACCCAGGCGAGTTCGGCGTGCTCGGGGATCTGGCTCTGCACGAACACCGTGCAGCGCTGGGGATCAAGGCCCGCACCGAACAGCTGCGCGGCCGCCACCCTGGTCCGGCGGCGCAGCAGCGCCGGGTCCTGCGGAACCGTGATCGCGTGCAGGTCAACGACGCAATAGAACGCGTCGTAGGAGTCCTGCAGCGCCACCCACTGGCGGATCGCGCCAAGGTAGTTGCCGAGGTGAAAGGAGTCAGCCGTCGGCTGGATGCCGGACAGTACGCGGGGCCTGGGCATGGCAGGAAGTCTAGCCGCCTAGACCACCGTCACCGGCCCTCGCCAACGGCCGGCGGCGGGTGGACGGCCGGGGGCGCAGCGGACGGCAGACCGTTATTGCCGTTGGCCAGCACCGGGACGATGTCAGGAGCCCCGAGCCTGATCGCGTCGGCGTCGGTATCGGTGTCGGCCTCCTGAGACTTGCGCTCGGCCGCCACCTGGGCCCGGTAATTCTCCAGTTCCCTGCTCACCTGCTTGGTCCGCCACTTCATCGGCCCGGCCATGAGCTCGGCCACCTCGTCGGCGGCCGAGGAACCCCGGTCCCAGGTCTCGATCGAGATGTGGGTCCGCCTGCTCAGCACGTCGGTCAGGTGCCTGGCCCCCTCGTGGGTCACCGCGTAGACGACCTCGACCCGCAGGTAGTCGTCGGCGCCCTTAAGCGGCTTGGCCAGGCTCGGGTCGGCCGCGATCAGGTCGAGCACCTCGCCGATCAGCGTGCCGTACCGGCGCAGCAGGTGCTCGATCCTGGCGACGTGCAGGCCGGAGGACTTGGCGAGCGCGGCCCTGGCGTTCCACATGGCCGGGAAGCCATCGGCTCCGGCCAGCGGCACCCGGTCGGTGCACGACGGTGCGACCTTGCCGTCCAGGCCGTGCGCGACCGCGTCCACCGCGTCCCTGGCCATCAGCCGGTAAGTGGTGTACTTGCCGCCAGCGATCATCACCAGGCCCGGCACCGGATGGGCGACCGTGTGCTCGCGGGACAGCTTCGAGGTCGAGTCCGATTCGCCGTGCAGCAGCGGCCGCAGCCCCGCGTAGACGCCTTCCACGTCGTCGTGGGTCAGCGGCACCGCGAGCACCTTGTTGATCTGGCCCAGCAGGTAGTCGATGTCGGCCCGGCTGGCGGCCGGATGCGCCTTGGACAGCGCCCAGTCGGTGTCGGTCGTGCCGATGATCCAGTGCCGCCCCCACGGGATCACGAACAGCACGCTGGTCGGCGTGCGCAAGATGATCCCGGTGTGCGACTGGATCCGGTCCCTGGGCACCACCAGGTGGATCCCCTTGGACGCGCGGACATTGATCGATCCGCGGCCGCCGACCATCGCCTGGAGCTCATCGGTCCAGACGCCGGTCGCGTTCACCACCTGCTGGGCCCTGATGAGCAGCTCTGTGCCGGACTCCAAGTCAACGGCACGGACGCCGGTCACCCTTTCCCCCTCTCTCAAGAAACCGGTGACCTGGGTGCGTGACGCTACGCGGGCACCATAAGCAGACGCGGTCCGCACCAAGTCGAGTACGTATCTCGCGTCGTCGACCTGTGCGTCCCAATAGAGCAGGGCGCCGGTGAGTGCCGACTTGCGCAGCGCGGGGGCGAGCCGCAGGGCGCGGCTCCTGGTGAGCTGACGGTGCACGGGCAGGCCCCTGACCTGGCCGCGGGCGACGCCGAGGAGGTCATACATGCTGACACCGGCGCCGATGTACGCGCGCTCCCACCCGTAGTGGGTGAAAGGAAACAAAAAGGACACCGGTTTGATCAGGTGCGGCGCGATTCGCTGGAGCAGCAGCGCCCGTTCGGTGAGCGCCTCGCGGACCAGGCCGATGTCGAGTTGCTCCAGGTACCGAAGACCGCCGTGAATGAGCTTGCTCGACCTCGACGAGGTGCCAGAGGCGAAGTCACGCGCCTCGACGAGCCCGGTGCTCAGGCCCCTGGTGACCGCGTCCAGCGCGGTTCCTGCCCCGACTACGCCGCCCCCGACTACGAGTACCTGCAACTCCTCGCGCGCCAGTGCGCTGAGCGCGGCGGCGCGCTGGTCAGGGCCGATCTTGCTAGTTCCGCCCGTTATCACAGTCAAACGCTACCTGCCGGTACGCGCCGTGAAAACGTGCCGTCCCGAGTGTTTACAAGGCTGATCCCCGAGCGTTAGCGTGCGGGCGGCGCTGAGGCCGGGGTGACGGTGACTTCGACCCGCTGGAACTCCTTCAGATCCGAGTAACCGGAGGTCGCCATCGTCCGGCGGAGCGCCCCCATCAGGTTCATGGAGCCGTCCGCGACCGTCGAGGGCCCGAGCAAGATCTGCTCAAGCGTGCCGATAGTGCCGACGTGCAACCGGGCTCCGCGCGGGAGCTCAGGGTGGTGCGCCTCGCTGCCCCAGTGATAGCCGTGCCCAGGGGCCTCGGCGGCCTTGGCCAGCGGCGAGCCGATCATGACCGCGTCCGAGCCGAGGGCGAGCGCCTTGGCGATGTCGCCGCTTCTGGTCATCCCGCCGTCGGCGATCACGTGCACGTACCGGCCGCCCGATTCGTCCAGGTATTCGCGGCGGGCGGCGGCGACATCGGCGATAGCGGTGGCCATCGGCACCTTGACGCCGAGCACCGCCGCCGTCGTCTGACCTGAGCCGCCGCCGAAGCCGACGAGCACCCCGGCGGCGCCGGTGCGCATCAGGTGCAGCGCGGCGGTGTAGGTCGCGCAGCCGCCCACGATCACCGGCACGTCGAGTTCGTAGATCAGCCGCTTGAGGTTCAGGGGCTCGGCCTGGCTGGACACGTGCTCGGCTGAGACCGTGGTGCCGCGCACGACGACGAAGTCGGCGCCGGCGTCAATGACCGTCTTGTGATACCGCAGCGTGCGCTGGGGGGACAGCCGGGCCGCGACCGTCCCCCCGGCCCTGCGGATGTCGGCGATCCGCTGCCCGACCAGGTCATCGCAGATCGGCGCGGTGTAGATCTCCTGCAGCCTGGCGGTGGCGGCTTCGTCGTCGAGCGTCGCGACCTCGGCGAGCAGCGGCTCTGGGTGTTCGTACCTGGTCCAGACCCCTTCGATGTCGAGCACGGCCAAACCGCCCAGCTTGCCGATCCGCAGCGCCGTGTCGGGCGAGACGACGCTGTCCATCGGCGCGGTCACTAGCGGCAACTCGAACCGGTAGGCGTCGATCTGCCAGGCTATGGAGACGTCTTCTGCCTGTCTGGTCCGGCGGGAGGGCACGATGCCGATCTCGTCGAGCGCGTAAGCGCGCCGCCCGCTCTTTCCCCGGCCGATTTCTACTTGGGTCACTGGCTCAGTCTGCCAGCCCGCTCCGCGGCAACCACACCTCGCGCGGCCTAGCCCTGCGGCCGGCTGTAGTTCGGCGCCTCGGTCACCATATGGATGTCGTGCGGATGGCTCTCGGTCAGCCCGGCGCTGGTGATCTGGATGAACTGGGCCTCTTGCAGGTCGGCTATGGTCCTGGCGCCGCAGAAACCCATCGCGGCCCGCAGTCCGCCCGCAAGCTGATTCGCCACGGCGGTGAGCGCACCCCGGTAAGGCACCCGGCCCTCGACGCCCTGAGGAACCAGTTTCTCCTCGTTCAGCACGTCGTCCTGGAAGTACCTGTCCTTGGAGTAGGACCGGCCGCGCTCCGGGTTGCGCATCGCGCCGAGCGAGCCCATCCCCCGGTACAGCTTGTACTGCTCGCCGCTGATCAGCACCATCTCGCCCGGCGCCTCCTCGCAGCCGGCCAGCACGCTGCCGAGCATCACGGTGTCGGCCCCGGCCGCGATCGCCTTGGCGACATCACCTGAGTACTGCACCCCGCCGTCGCCGATCACCGGCACCCCGGCCGTCCTGGCCGCCTTCGCGGCCTCGTAGATCGCGGTGACCTGGGGCACGCCGACCCCGGCCACAACGCGGGTGGTGCAGATCGAGCCAGGCCCGACGCCGACCTTCACCGCGTCCGCGCCCGCGTCCACCAGCGCCTGGGCGCCCGCCCGAGTCGCGATGTTGCCGCCGATCACCTCGACCTTGGTATTGGCCTTGAGCTGGGCCACCATGTCCAGCACCGACTGGGCGTGGCCGTGCGCGGTGTCAACGACCAGCACGTCGACGCCCGCGTCGATCAGCGCCTGGGCCCGCTGCTTAGCGTCAGCACCGACCCCGACGGCAGCGCCGACCATGAGCCGGCCATGACTGTCCTTGGTGGCGTCGGGGAACTTCTCGCTCTTGGTGAAGTCCTTCACCGTGATCAGTCCGCGCAGCAGGCCATTAGCGTCGACCAGCGGCAGCTTCTCGACCTTGTGCTCGGACAGCAGCCGCAACGCCTGCTCCCTGGCCACCCCTACCGGAGCCGTGACCAGCGGCATCGGAGTCATGAGCTCGCCCGCCCGGCGACTGTGGTCCTGCTCGAACCTGATGTCCCGGTTAGTGATGATTCCCAGCAGCACGCCCTCGGCCGACACCACGGGAACGCCGGAGATCCGGTACCTACCGCAGAGCTCATCAACCTCGGCGATCGTGCTGTCAGGACCGCAGGTCACCGGGTTGGTGATCATGCCGGCTTCCGACCGCTTGACGACGTCGACCTGCCGAGCCTGGTCCTCGACCGACAGGTTGCGGTGCAGCACGCCGATCCCGCCCTGGCGGGCCATCGCGACGGCCATCGACGCCTCGGTCACGGTATCCATGGCCGACGAGACCAGCGGCACACGCAGCATGATGCCGCCTCGGGTCAGCCGGGTGGTGGTATCAGCCTCGCTGGGCAGCAACTGCGAGTGAGCTGGCAGCAACAGCACGTCGTCGAAGGTCAGGGCAGGCGGGCCAAACTTGGCGTCCTCGGTCATTTCTCTCCGGAGCAGGTTGGCGGTGATACCCATTCTAGTGATCCTGGATCGCGGCACTGGCGAGCGTGGCGCTGATGCCGCGCACGAAATCAATCGCCGCCGGACCGGGCGAGCGCGCATCGGCGACCGCCCGCTGCTGGTCAAGCGCCTGCCTGATCAGCTCCCCCGGTCCGATACCCCGCCGCAGCGCGGCCTCGCCGCCAGCGATCTTGGAGACAACCTGCCCGCCGTCGAGGTACTCAAGCGCGCGGCAGGCGTTGAGCACGACGTAGCTCTCTGAGCCGTGTTCGAGCCCCCAGCCGAGTTCGCCCGCCAGATAGCTCAGCACGACGCCACGCGCCACCGGCCCGATCACCTCACTCGCGGGCGCCCCGTACAGGGTGATCCCGGCCGAACGGCAGACCACGTAATGCATGATCAGGTCAGGATCACCGCTGCATTCGGTTCCGTAGGCGAGCCGCATCCCGTTCGGTTCGTGACTGCCATGGAGGAGGAAAGCATGCGGTGGTCTAGGTCTAGCCGCCTGATCGACCGTCACCAGGCTGACCTCAAGACCAGCGCCAGGGCAGCCGGCGTCGGCCTCAGCGAGCAACTCGCCCACCGCCCGAACGCGTTCTTCCCCGATCTCGCCATCCGCCACCAGCAGGACGTCCACGTCACTGCGCTGCGCGACCCAGCCGCCGAGCGCCCCCGATCCGTGCAGGTAAGCGCCACGCAACGAACCGGAGCAGGTCCGCGCCACCTCGCCGACCAACCGCCGGGCGAAGCCGGACGGCTCTGGCGGCTTTTTCATCTCGCCAATAATGTCAGTGCCTCTCGATAAAGTCCCGGCATGGAACAGCGGATAAGCATGATCACGCTCGGAGTCAGCGACCTGACGAGAGCGAAGGAGTTCTACGCCGCGCTGGGCTGGCACCCGTCAGCTGACACTCCGCCCGAGATCGCCTTCTTCCAGGCCGGCGGCATGGTCTTCTCGCTCTGGGACCGGGCCTTGCTAGCCGGGGACAGCGCCGTCAGCGACGGCGGCGGCTGGGGCGGCGTCACGCTGGCGCATAACGTCAGGTCGCCGGCCGAAGTGGACGCTGTCATCGAAGAAGCCAGAGCGGCCGGCGCGAGGATCAGTCGTGAGCCGGCGGGCACCGTCTGGGGCGGCTACTCCGGCGCGTTCGTCGATCCAGACGGACACTCCTGGGAGGTAGCTCACAACCCCGGCTGGGCTATCCTCTCCGACGGCTCCGTAACCCTGACTCCGGTCCGCTGACCTCGAACTGGCTCTCAGGCCGTCCGCGCGCCGGCTGGGTCAGGGCTTGGTGAAGTTGAGCAGGAATTCCAGGACGCCGTGGTTCTGGGTGGTGACGAAGCTGCCGAAGCTTGGGTTGGGAATGTCCCAGTCGGCGAACTTGATCGGGATCGAGCCTTGGACCTTGATGCCTGAACTGGTCCGCTCGGCCGACAAGGTGAAGGTGACCGGCCGGGTGTGACCGTGCAGCGCCAGGTTTCCGGTCGCCGGGTAGGTCTTGACCGTTCCGACGGCCGGTACCGAACCCAGCGCGATCGGATGGGTGAGCGTGAAGGTCCCGGTCGGGTAGGTCGCGACGTCCATGATCCGGCCGTCGAACTGAGCGTCCCGTTGGCTCTCATCACTGTGGATCGTGGCCATCTGCACGGTGAACGTCGCGGTCGTGACCGTGCTGCCGCTGATCGTCAGGTGTCCCTTGACCGAACTGGAGCGGCCGACGGCGACATTGTTCTGCCCGACTAGCACCTCATTGACGCGGTAGCCGACGACCGACCCGGCCGCCGTCGTCCAGGTTCCTGGCAGCGAACTGTCCCCGATCCCGGTCCCGGTCCCAGTCCCTGTCCCGGTCGTGCCGCTCGGATCGGGAGTGGGCGAGTTCGGTTTGAGCGTCAGCGGAGCCGGGGCCGGACCCTCTATGAAATGGATGTACACGAACGGCACGCCGACGGCCAGCACGACTACGACGACACCGGCCGCGATCGCCCATTTCACCCAGCGCCTGCGCATCAGAGGTTCACCCTTTCCGAAGACCGACCAGAAAGTCTGTCAGCACTGGCTCGCTGACCGCTCAGAAATTGCTATGCGCATCCTCTGAGCCTCAAGCGCACATGCAGTAGGGCCGGGACTCAAGCGAGTCCCGGCCCTAGCAGCCTTGCTGTCGGTTACGGTCAGTGCGTGTGACCGTGACCGCCGTGGCCGTGACCGGCCTCGGCGGCTTCCTTCTCCGGCTTCTCGGTAACCAGCGCTTCGGTGGTCAGCAGCATGCCAGCGATCGAAGCGGCGTTCTGCACGGCTGACCTGGTGACCTTGACCGGGTCGATCACGCCCTGCGCGATCAGGTCGCCGTACTCGTTGGTCTCGGCGTTGTAGCCATGACCGGCCGGCATGTCAGCGACCGCGGCGATGACGACGCCGCCCTCGGCACCGGCATTCAGGGCGATCCAGCGGCCGGGCTCGAGCAGCGCGCGCCTGACTACGCCGACGCCCGTCGCTTCATCGCCGGACAGGCCCAGGTCGCCGAGCGTGACCGAGGCCTGGATCAGCGCGCTGCCACCGCCGGCGATGATGCCTTCCTCGATCGCGGCCCTGGTCGCGGAGATCGCGTCCTCAAGGCGGTGCTTCTTCTCCTTGAGCTCGACCTCGGTGGCGGCACCGGCCCGTAGCACGGCGACGCCGCCGGCCAGCTTGGCGATGCGCTCCTGCAGCTTCTCCTTGTCCCAGTCCGAGCTGGAGTTCTCGACCTCGGACTTGAGCTGGCGGATCCGGTCGCTGATCGCGTCCTGCTCACCGCCACCGTCGATGATCGTCGTCGTGTCCTTGGTGACGGTCACGCGGCGGGCGTGGCCGAGCACCTCAAGTCCGGCGAGCTCAAGCTTGAGGCCGATCTCCTCGCTGACGACCGAACCGCCAGTGAGGATCGCCATGTCCTCGAGCATCGCCTTACGGCGGTCGCCGAAGCCGGGCGCCTTGACCGCGGCCACGTTGAGCAGCCCGCGGATCCGGTTGACGACCAGGGTCGACAGTGCCTCGCCGTCCACGTCCTCGGCGATGATCAGCATCGGCTTGCGGGTCTCAGCGACCTTCTCGAGCAGCGGCAGCAGGTCCACCAGCGACGAGATCTTGCCGTTCTGCAGCAGCACGTAAGCGTCGTCGAGAACGGCTTCCATGCGGTCCTGATCGGTAATGAAGTACGCGGAGATGTAGCCCTTGTCGAACTGCAGGCCCTCGGTGAACTCAAGCTCGAGGCCCATGGTCGGCGACTCCTCGACGGTGATCACGCCGTCCTTGCCGACCTTGTCGAAAGCATCGGCGATGATCGCGCCGACCTTGGCGTCCTGCGCGGAGATCGTCGCTACGTTGGCGATCTCGCTGCGCTCCTCGACCTCGCGAGCGCTCTTGAGCAGGCTCTCGGACACCGCGGCGGCGGCCGCGTCGATGCCACGCTTCAGCGACATCGGGTTGGCGCCGGCCGTGACCGAACGCAGTCCCTCGTGCACCATCGCCTGCGCGAGCACGGTGGCGGTCGTGGTGCCGTCTCCAGCTACATCATTGGTCTTGGTGGCGACTTCCTTGGCGAGCTGAGCGCCCAGGTTCTCCTGCGCGTTCTCCAGCTCGATCTCCTTGGCGACGGTCACGCCGTCGTTGGTGATCGTGGGAGCGCCCCACTTCTTGTCGATGACGACATTGCGGCCCTTGGGACCGAGCGTCACCTTCACGGCGTCGGCGAGCTTGTCTACACCACGCTCAAGCGCCCGTCGCGCTTCCTCGTCGAAATCCAGGCTCTTGGCCATGCAGCACCTCGGCTGATCGTCTTTGGGATGATCTGTTTATTGCAAACTCATGCCGCCGCCCGGATCGGCCAGTAGCCGATCCGGGCGCGCGAATATGCGGTCGGCTCGCTTACTTCTCGATGACTGCGAGCACGTCACGAGCGGAGAGCACCAGGTACTCCTCGCCCGCGTACTTCACTTCGGTGCCGCCGTACTTGCTGTACAGAACGACATCGCCAACCTTGACGTCCATAGGAACGCGCTTGGCGCCAGCGTCGTCGAACCGGCCTGGTCCAACGGCGATGACCTCGCCCTCCTGCGGCTTCTCCTTGGCGGTGTCTGGGATAACAAGCCCGGATGCAGTCGTCTGCTCGGCATCGAGCGGACGCACAACGATCCGGTCTTCAAGCGGCTTGATAACAACCTTGGTGGCGGTCGTCACGATCTGACCTCCCCCTCCGGAAAGGGCTAGCTGATTACTAGAGAGGCGACCATGGGGCCTGCCGTCGCGGGTCTCAGACCATCCTCGTCGCGTTAGCACTCTACACGATCGAGTGCCAGCCCGCACATTAGCCCGGCGAGCCTCGGCCGTCAAATCGCCGGCCGTGCCTGATTGACGGCGTCGCGATTTTGGGGCCAGCCCAGAGTAGAGCCTCGGCGGCGCCGCCCGTTACTGTGCGAGCCATGGAGCACTCCCAGGAGACGACGCCGGCGGCGGCCACCGAATCAGCAGCGGCCGATTCCGCCAGGCTGGGCTTTGACCCTGAGACGCACGCCCGGCGGGCGGCCTCGTTCGGCGCTGCGGCCACCGACTACGCCACGCACCGGCCCGACTATCCGGTCGAGGCGATCCGG
This sequence comes from Streptosporangiaceae bacterium, assembly GCA_036501205.1. Taxonomy (GTDB): domain Bacteria; phylum Actinomycetota; class Actinomycetes; order Streptosporangiales; family Streptosporangiaceae; genus Chersky-822. Next base: position 17,159 of record DASYAT010000195.1, read on the forward strand.
TGGGCATTGGCGCCGGTGGTCGACGGCGCCCAGTCGAAATCCCAGACGGCATCGACGCGGCCGATCGACGTGCTCGACCTCGGCGCGGGCACCGGCAAGCTGACCGCGAGCCTCGCCGAAATGTCGACCGGTACCGGGAAACTGCGGGTGACCGCCGTAGAGCCGGACCCGCAGATGCTCGCCGAACTGAAGCGCCAACTGCCCGATGTCCGGGCGCTGGCGGGCAAGGCCGAAGAAATACCGCTGCCCGACGACAGCATCGACATGGTGATCGCAGGCCAGGCCATCCACTGGTTCGACCTCGATCTCGCGATCCCCGAGATCGCCAGGGTCCTGCGGCCGGGCGGCGTCCTCGCTGGCCTGTGGAACGCCGACGACGCCAGAGTCGCCTGGGTGGCCGGCCTGCATAACGCGAGCGGCCGCCGGACCGTGGTGCCGATCGGCGGGACCGAGCGCGACGACGAGGAAATGAACGACTGGCTCGGCTCGGCGGGCAAGCGGCTGTTCTTGCCTCCGGAAGAGGCCGAGTTCAGCCACTTCCACGCCAGGACGGCCGAATTGATGATCGCCACGTTGCGCACGCACTCGGCGTTCCTGATCATGACGCCGGAAGAACGGGAAGCCGCGCTCAGCGATATCCGCCGCTACCTCGACCGCACGCCGGAGACATCCTCTGGCCAGTTCAACCTGCCGCTGATCACCCTCGCCCTGCGCGCCGTCCGCCGCTGACGCACCCAGCTCCCGCCTAGGCAGGCTTCCGCCTGGGCCGGCTTCCCGCCTAGGCCGGCTTCCCGCCTGGGCCGGCTTCCCGCTTAGGCCGGCTTGGCGGCCAGAACCTCGGTGATCGGCAGGCCTGAATCGGCGGCGAAGTCGGGCTCAGAGGGCGGGATCCCGGCCGCGAGCAGGTCGGCTCCGAGCGCGGCGACCATCGCGCCGTTGTCGGTGCACAGGCCAGGGCGCGGTACCCGCAATTCGATGCCGGCCGCGTCGCAGCGCTCTTTGGCCAGCGAACGCAGCCGGGAATTCGCCGCGACTCCGCCGCTGATCACCAGGTGGCCGATGTCGTGCTTGCGGCACGCATCCACCGCCTTCCTGGTCAGCACGTCGGCGACGGCCTCCTGGAACGACGCCGCGACATCGGCGACCGGCACAGCCAGCCCGGCCGCCTCCCTGGCCTCGATCCACCTCGCCACCGCTGTCTTCAGTCCGGAGAAGGAAAAGTCAGCGGTGCCGTCACGATATTTAGATCTTGGAAAGGAAACGCTTTGCGGGTCCCCGGCCTTTGCGGCCTTGTCGATCGGCGGGCCGCCGGGGAAAGGCAGCCCGAGCAGCCTGGCCACCTTGTCATAGGCCTCCCCAGCCGCATCATCGACGGTTGCGCCTAGCGGGGTGAGATCGCCAGTCAGATCGCGGACCGCCAGCAGCGAGGAGTGGCCGCCGGAGACCAGCAGGGCGATCGCCGGAGTCGGCAGCGGGCCGTGTTCGAGCTGGTCAACCGCGATGTGCGCGGCCAGATGGTTGACGCCGTACAGGGGTTTGCCCAGGGCGAGCGCGTACGCCTTGGCGGCGCAGACGCCGACCAGCAGCGCGCCGGCCAGGCCAGGACCGGCCGTGACCGCGATCGCGTCCACCTCGCTGAGGCTGACCCCGGCCATCTCCAGTGCTCGCCGCACCGTCGGGACCATCGCCTCCAGGTGCGCCCGGCTCGCCACCTCAGGCACGACGCCGCCAAATCGGGCGTGCTCGGCGACGCTCGAGGCGACCGCGTCGGCGAGCAACTCGTGGCCGCGCACCAGGCCGATGCCGGTCTCATCGCACGACGACTCGATTCCGAGCACTAGCGGCGCTGTGCCGGCCGAGCGGAACGACTCCCTGACAACCCCCGTGCTCAAACCTGCCCCCTGCTTACTTCGTCCCTCGGAGCCGGGTCGGTCAGATCCCGGCTCGTTACATCGCGCCGCATGACCAGCGCGTCAGCGCCGGACGGCTGGTAGTAGCCTCGCCTGATTCCGATCTCGGTAAAGCCGTACCGGCGGTACAGCCGCTGCGCTCGGCTGTTGTCGGTGCGCACCTCAAGGAAAACCAAGGTGCAGCCGCGCCGGGCGGCTTCGGTGATCAGCGCCTCCAGCAGCGCCGACCCGATTCCGAGTCCCCACTGATCAGATGCCACGGCCAGGGTCACCACATCACTCTGGTCACCGGCCCCGAGCAGGCCGGCGTAGCCGACGATCCTGCCCTCGTCCTGCGCCACCAGGTAGTACCTGCTGGCCGGCTGTTGTTCGAGTTCGCCGAGCAACATCTCAGGGGTCCACGCCTCGGCTCCGAACACATCTTGTTCAAGCTCGATGACTCCAGCCAGGTCCGCCTGGGTCATCGAGCGCAGCGCCACGCTCACGCTCGCACCCCGCCTGCGGTGCTATTCGCAGGGGGACGTCCCCCGGCAACCCCCGTGCTGTCGCCTTGAATCCCGGCCGGCGTGACCCGCTTAGGTTTGCCTGGCTCCCTGGCGTCAGGCCGGCGCAGATAGAGCGGCTCGGCGGCACCGGGCGGCAGGCCAGCGGCGATCCGGTCCGCGCTGAGCTGAGCGAGCACCGCGGCCGCCGGATAACGCGGCTCGATCACCTCGCTGCCGGCGGCCAGGCCTGCGTACAGCAGCGGGCCCTCCCCGGCGATCGGATAGCCGGGGGGCAACTCGGCCGGAAGGCAGACCTGCGGGCCATCGACCCTGGCGGCGTCCGGTGCGTACCTGGCCCAGTAGACCTCCCGGCGCCTGGCGTCGGTGGCCACCAGGAACTCGCGGCCCCCGGCGGCGTCACGGGCTTGCGCGGCAATGATGTCAAGCGTGCAGACGCCGTCGACCTCGATGTCGAGGGTGCTGCCGAAAACCCGCGCGGTCACGAGCCCGGCGCGCAGGCCGGTGTAGGGTCCGGGACCGACTCCGACCGCGACCGTCGTGACGTCCGCCATGGCCGCCTGCGCGGTGGCGAGCGCCCTGGTAATGGCCGGGGCCAGCAATTCACCGTGGCGCCGTGAGTCCACCACGGACTCACGCGCCAGCACCCGGTTTCCGTCATGCAAAGCGACGGTCACGGCCGGGGTTGCGGTGTCGAAGGCGAGAATTAGCACGGTGTCTCAGCGTAGCCACCTGGTGCGGGTTCTCCGCACCAGCGAAGCGGTCAGCCTTCGGTCGGCTGCGACTTAACCGCCGCCAGCAGGTCACGCGCGACGCTCACGGCACTGGGGGCAAGCAGGCCGGTCGAAACCGGGCCGAAGCCGCCGCTGTCGTTGGCCCACAAGCTGATCGTGACCAGCGCGTTCCGGTACTGCAGGTACACGGTGTCCCGGTCGGTGATGGCTTTGCCCTGGTGAAAGACCTGCGCCGCGCTGAAGGCCCGGCTGCCAAGGCCAGGAATCGATTTGATCGCGGCCGGCGGTGCCGCCGTGTGTTTAGGCGGCTTGACCAAGGCCTGCCGACCCTGGGCGAACGAATAGGCCGCGTAGCTGGTCGCACTGCCGTTGCCTGGTGCGATCAGGTTGGGCCCGAACGCCTGCACCTTGATGTCGAGCTCGCGAAAGATCGGCTTGGCATCGACTTGATAGGTGCACTCACTGTCGCCCGCAGCGCTGGAGATCTGAACGGGCTTGCCGGGCTTGCCAGCCAGGATCTGGCTCAGGACCGTAGCGGAAATGGCCTTGCAGGCGTCAGGAACGGCCTTGATTTCACCATTCTGCAAGGTCGTTATGAAAGGTTTCGACTTCGGCGTGGGCTGAGCGAGGTAGAAGCCCACCCCGACGAGAACCACCACGACGATTGCCACCGATCCCCACGTGACCAGCCTGCGCCTGCCCCGGCGCCGCCGGGTCTTCGCTGCCCGGCTTCGCCTTGGCCTGGGGGCGGCAGGCTCTGGCCGATCGGGCACACCAGGAAGATCTGGAAAATCAGCGCCGTCATCGGAAAAATCTGGGCTGTCAGCGAAGGGAGGACCGTCATCCCTGGCCGGTCGGGCGGGACGCTCCGGCCGGTCGGGACGCTCAGGCCGGTCGGCGGGACGATAACCAGCCGGACGGCCCCGGTCGACCTCAGGCTCGGCCTCCACCGTCCTGGTCACCCGGCGGACTGGCCTGATCGGCTCGACGCCACCGGGAATCGCCCACGGCGGAACATCGGATTCCTGCGCAGCCGGCGCGAAAGCGTCGAGCTCCTGCCAGCCAGTGTTACGTGCTTCGCGCGGGATCCTTGGCCTGCCTCCTCGACCTGAGTGGTCTGGATGACGTGGCGGATAGCCCTGCTCAGTCACGGATCCCTCCCTGCCGGCCTACGACCGCGCGTGATGACGGCAAGCTATGACGAATACCGCAGTTTAGTCGTCAGCACTGATCATGAGTCGCAGATCAGAACAATAGGCGTCGATTCGCACACACCGGTGCGATCAGCCTGGCCGCCGGAGCTGTGCGCTCCATCGAGTACGTCGCGAAGCTGCCCGGCGGAATCTTCCCACCGATCACCGTAGCCGGTGACGGTCACCACCCGGGGCTCGTCCGGCTGATCGTCGGCCTGAATATCCGCCCCGGCCCCGGCCCAGCCGATCGTGATCAGCAGGTGGCTGGCGGCGAGCTCCTCCACCAAGCCCTCCCCCCACTCGACGACGGTCACGCAATGGTCGACGTCCGCATCCAAGTCGAGGTCGTCCACCTCAAGCCTGCTGCCCAGCCGGTACGCGTCGGCGTGCACGAGGTCGGGGCCGCCGCACAGCGACGGATGAAGCCGGGCGATCACGAACGTCGGCGAAGTAATTGGCCCGCGTACGCCTAGGCCAGCCCCGATGCCCTGCACCAGAGTCGTCTTCCCGGCACCCAGCGGTCCGTCGAGTACGACCAGATCTCCCGGCAACAACGCTTGCGCCAGATGCGCCCCGAGCGCCCGCATCTGCTCAGCCTCCGGGACTTCGAATTGCAACTCAGCCATTTCCGCCAGCCGCTAGCAGGTCCCCGTCGGGACCGGAATCGTCATCATCAAGCTCGGCATCGACGCTGGGCTCGGCCAGAGCGTACGTGACGAGCTTGGCGATCGCGGCGTTGACGTCTTCAGGAAACTCAAGCATCGCCACGTGCCCGGCGCCGTGAATCTTGACCAGTTCTGCGCTACGGACCAAGCTGACGATCTCCTCGGAGAACGCCGGGTCGACCAGCCGGTCCCTATCACCGGTCACCACCAGCACCGGGACCGCGTTGAGCACCTTCAGCGCGTGCCGCTTCTCGTGACCGACCAGCGCGACGTAGAAGTCCGCGACGACGTCGATCGGCGTCTCCCTGATTACCCGCTCCAGGAAGTCCACCACGGTCGGGCTCACCTTCGGGTCGCCGAACGCTATGTACCTGGTGCTGAAGAACGCGAGGTCGCCGGCCGAACGGCGGCTGCGCTCGACCACGTCGGCGATCACGCCCTTGGACGCGCCCGACATCACTGACGGCATCGCCAGTCTGATCGGCGGCCGCAGCGGCGCCGGCAGCCAGCCCACCGGGTCTACCGCGGTCGCCGAGGTGGAGAGCAGCACCACGCCGATGACCTTGTCGCCGAACAACTCCGGATGCTGATCGGCCAGCGCCATCACGGTCATCCCGCCCATGGAGTGGCCGACCAGGACCACCGGCTGGTCACCAGGCGCGGTCGCCATCAGTACCTCGTGCAGGTCGGCACCGAGCTGGTCGATGCTGACCAGCTCAGGGTCGGACCGACCGGACCGGCCGTGGCTGCGCTGGTCCCAGAACACGCACTGGGCGCTGGCGCTGAACCCGGCCCGCTGGTAGTACCAGACGTCGGCGTTGAGCGCGTAGCCGTGGCAGAAAATGATCGTGACCGGTGCGTCCGCCGGTCCGCTGACCTGGACGTGCAGCGGCAGGCCGTCATCGGCGCGAACCGTCAGTTCCTCGCCGTAGGCACCGCCGAATCGCTCGTCGGCCGCTGGGTCGGGCCGCAGCCTGATCCGGCCGACCGCGATCTTTTCCGCCATGACGACGGCGCCGGCTCCAGCCGCCACCGCGCCGGCGGCGAGTCCGGCGACGCCAGTGAGCCGCCGCCAGCTGACCATTCAGACCTCCTGACCGCAGTCCTGCACCGCGGCGGGTTCCTGGCCATCGGGGGTCCGGGGATGTCCCCCGGATAGCAGGGTGTCCCCCCGGGTTAGCACAGCGGCCTCCGCTTGGGTTACTCCACAGTAGCTTCTCGGGAGCTTGCCAGTAAACCGGGTGACAATGTCGTAGGACAGCGTGTCCAGAAGATCGGCCCACTCCTGCGCCGTCGGTTCCCCGTTATCGCCCGGGCCGAACAGTATGACCTCGTCCCCCGCCTCTATCGGCTCATCGAAGGCGTCGACCACGCACTGGTTCATGCAGACCGTGCCGCTGATCGTCAGCCGCCGACCTCGGATCATGACCTGCACCGTGTTCCGCGCGGCGCGAGGTATCCCCTCGTTGTAGCCGAGCGGGATCAGTCCGAGCGTCGTCTCGGAAGAAGTCCGGTAGCGATGCCCGTAGGAGACGCCAGTTCCCTCGGGCACCCTTTTCACCTGGACCAGATGAGTACGCACCGTCATCGCCGGCCTTAGCCAACCCGGCGGGCCGCCCGGCAGCGTGCACAGCCCGGTGACACCGCCGCCGGGCCGAACCAGGTCGAACCAGGTATCGGGCCTGGTGAGCAAGCCCGGGGTGTTGGCCAGGTGCCGGACGAACGGCCGGGCGCCGAGGCGATGAGCCTGATCGAGCGCAGCGCCGAACGCCTCGACCTGCGCGTCGACCGACGGGTGCCCAGGGATGTCGGCGCAGGCCAGATGCGACCAGATGCCGGTGATCTCGCAGCGGCCCTCGGCCTGCTCGGCGAGCGCCGCGGCGAGCAGTTCTGGCCACGTCGCCACCGTCGCGCCGCCCCGGCTCATGCCGGTGTCGACCTTGAGGTGCAGCCGCGCCGGGCGCCCGGCCCGCACCGCGGCGGCGGCGATCTGCTTGACCAGGCTCGCCGTGCCGACGCTCAGGTCCACGCCATGCTCGATCGCCGCTCGATGCGGCGCGTCCGGCGCGGCGAGCAGGCAGAGCAATGGCACGGCGACGCCAGCCCGGCGAAGCGTGATCGCCTCCTCAACGTGGCCCACGCCCAGCCAGGCCGCTCCACCCGCCAGCGCGGCGGCGGCAACGGGCAGCAAGCCGTGACCGTAGCCGTCGGATTTGACGACAGCCATTACGTCGGAGCTAGAGGCATGTTTCGCGAGGGCGGTAACGTTCGATCTGACCGCAGCCAGGTCGACGATCGCTTCTGAGTGACCGTCCATGGCTTTCAAGTGTGCCAGGAATCACGCACTAGTCGATCAAGGCAGAGACGATCAGGGCGAGAGACGATCGGGCGAGAGACGATCTAGGATCGCAGCGCGGTGGGCTTGCGCTTATCACTGGTCGGCATGGCAAGGTACACCCATGGTTGATCTCATCCCCCGCCAGGTCCTATTCGGTAATCCCGAACGAGTCGCTCCGCGGCTATCGCCCGATGGCACTCGACTCGCCTGGCTCGCACCGCACGATGGCGTGCTCAATGTCTGGCTGGCGCCGGTTGACCCGGAAACCGGCGTCGATCTCGGCCGGGCTCAGGTGATTACCGCGGACACCGACCGCGGCATCCGGACTTGCAGCTGGGCTCACGACAACCGGCACCTGCTTTACCTGCAGGACACTGGCGGCGATGAGAACTGGCGGCTTTGCGACGTCGATATCCAGACCATGGAACGGCGGGATCTGACCCCGTTCGAGGGCGTGCAGACGCAGATTGTCGGGCTTGACCGGAAGTTCCCCTCAGAGCTTCTTATTGGCTTGAACAAAGACAATCCTCAACTCCACGATGTCTACCGGCTCAACCTGCAGACCGGTGAGCTGACCAAGGAAGTGGACAATCCCGGCTTCCTAGGCTGGCTCGCCGACTCCGAGTTCGTCGTGCGCTGCACGTTCGCCCCTGAGCCGGATGGCAGCCTGAAGATCTTGGTGCGGGACACCGCCGATGACGACTGGCGGTTGTTCAAGGAGATCTCGGCCGACGATGCGCTGACCACCGACCCGGTGGCGTTCAGCGCCGACGGCCAGTCGCTGATGCTGATCACCTCGACCGGGCGGGAGACCGCCAGCCTGGTCAGCGCGGACCTGGCCACCGGCGCCGAGGAGGTGCTCGCGGGAGACCCGGCGGCGGACGTGAGCGGGGTACGGCTCAACCCGGACACCAAGAAGCCGCAGATCGTAGTCGTCCAGAAAGCCAGGTCGGAGTACCAGGTTCTGGATCCCTCGGTCGCCGATGACGTGGCGGCGATCCGCGCACTGCATCCCGGCGATCCGGTCTTCACCAGCGCCGACGACGCCGAGCGGACCTGGCTGGTGGCCTTCACCAACGACGCCGGTCCCGTGCACTACTACGCCTACGACCGTCAGACCAAGACCGGCCGGTTCTTGTTCGAGCACCAGCCCGAGCTGGCCAGGTACGCGCTAAGTGAGATGGAGCCGTTCTCCTACGCCGCGCGGGATGGCCTCACGATTCACGGGTACGCCACGTTCCCGGTCGAAGGCCCGCGCACCGGGCTTCCGACCGTGCTGCTGGTGCACGGCGGCCCCTGGCACAGGGACGTCTGGGGCTATGACCCGCAGGCTCAGTGGCTGGCTAACCGCGGCTACCTCTGCCTGCAGGTGAACTTCCGCGGGTCGACCGGCTACGGCAAGTCGTTCATTAACGCGGGTGACCGCGAATGGGGCGCCAAGATGCAGGACGACCTCACCGACGGGGTCGCCTACGCGGTTGCCCAGGGCTGGGCTGACCCGGAGAAGGTGGCGATCTTCGGCGGCTCGTACGGCGGGTACGCGGCGCTGGTTGGCGCGACCTTCACGCCCGAGGTGTACTGCTGCGCGGTCGACATCGTCGGCCCGTCGAACCTGAAGACGCTGATCGAGACGATCCCGCCGTACTGGGCGCCGATGGTGGCGCAGTTCCATCGCCGGGTCGGCGACCCGGCGAAGGACGAGGAGTTCTTGTGGTCGCGGTCGCCGCTGTCGCGGGCCGACAAGATCACGATCCCGCTGCTGATCGCGCAGGGCGCGAACGACCCGAGGGTCAAGCAGGCCGAGTCCGAGCAGATCGTGGCAGCGATGAAGGCGGCAGGCATCAGCTGCGAGTACATGCTGTATCCGGACGAGGGCCACGGGTTCGCGAAGCCAGAGAACCGGCTGACCTTCTACGCCGCCGCCGAGAAGTTCCTGGCCCGCTATCTCGGCGGCCGCTCGGAAGATTAGCCGCCTAACTCGATACGACGCAGCCCGGGCTCTTGCCAACCGCGGGGAAGGCCCGGGCTAGCGCGTCGGCGATGTCCTTGGCGCGGTGTCGGTAGCCGAGCGAGGTGTAGTGAATGCCGTCCGAGATGAACCACTTGCGGCGGGCCTGGCTAGCCCAGTTGAAGACCCGCATGTTCGGGTACATGGCGCAGGCCTTCAGCAGGGCCTGGTTCCACTTGCGCATGTCTGGCTCGGCGTAAGGACCGCTGCTCAGCAGCGATTTCACGTTCACCCACATGACTGGCTCGCCCTTGGTGACGGCCATCATGCGCTTGATCCGGTACATCAGGGTCCAGTTGGAGCCGGCCGCCACGTCGGCGGTGTCGTCGGTGCCGAGCGCGATCACCCAGCACCCGTCGAAGCCTTTCCTGATGATCGCCTTGGCGGCATTCTGGCCGTTGACCTGCCCGGGCAGCACCTCGACGATCGAACGGGCGCCCTCGACGTCAGTGACTACGGTCCGCACGCCGACGTCTTCGTATCTGGCGGCGATGCGCTGCTTCGGGTTGGGCAGGTATTCCGGCGAGACGAGACCGTCCGAGGTGGAGTCGCCAATGTGAGCTACCGCGCGGCACGAGGTGCGCAGCGGGCCGGTCGGCAGCCCGGAGCCAGGGGCCGGCTGCGTATTGCCGACGTCCTTGGACGGGGCGTGCACCACCGATTTGGTGACGGGGAGGTTCACCGATCCGGCCGAGGCCAGCGAATTGGAGGTCGAACTCGCGGCCGGAGCGTGGACCGCGCCGGACAGGCCGACTCCGGCGATCACCAGGATCCCCGCCGCCCCGGCGGTAGCGGCCAGGCCGGCGTAGCTCGTGGTGCCGCTGAAGCTGGCCGACGGAGTGGCGGGCGTCCACGAGCCGGCTGCCCGGGCCCTGGCCCAAAGCCGTTCGATCGCGCCGTGCCTGATCGGCTCCTCGATGACCCGCCAGCTCACGGCCGCGAGCCCGATCGAGGCCGCGATCTGCAGCGTCGCCCTGAGCAGGTCAGGCTTGGCGTTGAGCGGCGTGGTCAGCACGATCACCGGATAGTGCCACAGGTAGATGCCGTAGGAGCGGGCGCCGATCCAGCGCAGCGGCGCCCAGCCGAGTGCCCGACCGACGATGGTGCCCGGGCAGGCGGTGCTGGCGACCACGCCGACGGTCGCGATCGAGAGCAGGACCATGCCTCCGTGGTAGGCGAACGCCGAGTACTGACCGACTCGCCAGATCATCAGGCAGATCACGACCAGGCCGGTGAAGCCGGCCGCGTCGGCTACGGTCCGGCCCCGCTTTCCGGGCCGGACCGGGCGGCCAACAGGCCAGGCCATGGCCAGGATCGCGCCGATCAGCAACCCGAAGGCGCGGGTGTCGGTTCCCTCGTAGATCCTCGTGGCGTCCGCCGCCGGGTTGTAGAGATGCGCCATCGCGTAGATCGAGATCGCGGTGAGCACCAGCGTCGGGACGATGAGCCACCGAGCCGCTGCCTTGCCGTACTTGCGCAGCAGGAGCAGTCCGCCGATCAGCAAAAGCGGCCACAGCAGGTAGAACTGCTCCTCGACGGCCAGCGACCACAGATGATCTAGCGGCGCCGGCGGCGCGAACCTGGCGAAGTAAGACTGGTGCCTGGCGATCAGGTACCAGTTGCTGACGTAGCCCGCCGCCGCCCAGACCGCGCCCCGCAGGCTGGCGAGCCTGGACCGGTCGACCAGCGTGATCCAGGCGGTGACCACGACCAGCATGACGAACAGCGCCGGCAGGAGCCGCCGAGCCCGCCGGATCCAGAAGTCCGCCAGCTTGATCTTGCCGATTTTCGCCCGCTGTTCAAGCAGCAGGCTGGTGATCAGGAACCCGCTGAGCGTGAAGAACACGCCGACCCCGAGCAGTCCGCCCTGGGCCCACCCGAATTGCTCGTGGTAGGCGATGACCGCGAGTACGGCGAGCGCGCGCAGCCCATCGAGCCCAGGCAGGTAGCGCTGGCTGGCGTTCACGGGCTTCGGCATGTTCCCCCCTCGTCGCGGTGGTCTCGCGGTGCTGGCCCGGGAGGACGACTTCCCGAACCCCCGGCGACAGGGGTGAACTACCCAAGGTCATATTTGGGCTACGTATCGCAGTTGGCAAAAGTTTGGTTGCCGAATCCGCCGGCTACTTGACTACCTGGCCCTTGCTGTGGCCATTCAGCGGGAACGCTTTAGCCAGCGCGTCGGCGATGGCGGCCGCGCGAAGCTGGCAGCCGAGCGAGTTGTAGTGCACGCCGTCGGGCAGGAACCAGCCCGGCTGAGCAATTGCCGACCAGTCGAAGATGCGCAGGTTTGGGTACCGGTGACTGGCGATCAGCAGTGCCTTGTCCCAGGCTTGCTCGTTGGCATTTGACCAGCTCCCGGACGTGAGCATGGTCCGCACGTTCACCCAGAGCACGGGCTCGCCTTGGGCCACGGACATCATCTGGTTAATCCTGGCCAACTGGTCCATCGTCGACCCGGCGGCGATGTTGGCCGCGTCGTTGGTGCCGAGCGCGAAGACCCAGCAGCCCCGGTAACCCTGATCCCACCAAGTCCTGGCCACGTTGTAGCCGTTGACCTGGCCGGGCAGGGTCTCGACGATCGAGCGCCCGCCGGACGCGTCCAGTTTCAGGTGCCTGACGCCGACCGCGGCGTAGCGGGCCGGCAGCCGCTGAGATGAGTCAGGCAGGAAGCTGGGCGAGATGAGGTCGACCGAGGTCGAGTCGCCGACATGAGCTACTGAACTGCAGGAAGTTTGCAGCGTGGTGGTGCGAGCAGAGCCGGATCTGGCGGGGCTCGACACCGGCGGTGCGGCTGGCCCTGTGGTGGCTGGCCCTGTGGTGGCTGGCCCTGTGGCGGCTGGCCCTGTGGCGGCTGGCCCTGTGGTGGCGGGCACCGGAACGGCCGATCGAGACGGCTGGCCGGGTTGCCTGGCTCCGTTCGGTGACGGGCTCGGTGCGGGCACCGTCACCCTGGGGCTGGCGACTAGCGGCCCCGACCTGGACACCTGAGCGGCCGAAACCGCCTCGGTCGCGAGCACGGCGGCGGCACCGGCCATGGCGACGCCGGCCACGACGGCGATCGTGAGCCGGCCGGGCCTGGGCAGGCGGCGATGCCTGGCCCGGTAGTGGTCGCGGCTTTTCGGCCGTGAACGCATGAAAGACTCCGTTCGACACGAGGGGTTGCATCCGCCGACAGTCAGAAAATGGGTCAAGCCCAGAAGTTGTCGGTTGCGCGCGGCTGAATCGGCGGCCTGGCCGTGCTTCGACGGCCGCTACCCGCTGTGGTGATCGATAAGCGAACTGAGTAGTTCAGCAGTGTGAGCCCCTACTGATCTTGTCCAGGACCCGAGTGCAGCCGACGATAACACAACGCGTAACCCCGTTGTTGCCATTTCGTGACCAACCTCACAGCCGCACCGGCCGCTCCGTGAGCAACCGCCTCCGACGGCCCGGCTCCCGCCGTGTGGGGGGCACTTTGCTGCTGCCCCATCTACAGCAGGGTGCCCCCCACGCGAAGCGAGGAGGTGGCGCGCGGGCAGCGGTTGGGACGGCCGGGCGGTCCGGGACGGTGCCGGGCGGCGCGGGACGGTGCGCGGCGGATTAGGCTGCGGGGGTGGGGCGGCCTTATGTGGTGCTGAGCTGTGCGGTGTCGCTGGACGGGTATCTGGATGACGCCAGCGACTCGCGGCTGGTGCTTTCCGGGGCCGCTGATCTCGACCGGGTCGATGAACTGCGCGCCTCGTGCGACGCGATCTTGGTGGGGGCCGGGACGATCAGGGCGGACAACCCGCGCTTGCTCCTGCACTCGCAGGCGCGGCGGGAGGCCAGGGTCGCCCGGGGGCTGCCGCCAGATCCAGTGCGGGTTGTGATCAGTGGCAGCGGTGCCCTTGATCCGGGGTGTCGGCTGTTTGCTCATGGCGAGTCTGAGCGGCTGGTGTACGTGTCTGACCGTGCCCTCGCTGAGGCCAAGACCCGGCTGGACGGAGTTGCCAAGGTCGTCGCGGCTGGGAGTCCGCCCGACCTGGAGTTCGTCCTGGCGGACTTGTCCGACCGGGGGGTCGGGCGGCTGATGGTCGAAGGCGGGAGCTCAGTGCTCACCCAGTTCCTGGTCGACGGGTTCGCCGATGAGTTGCAGCTCGCCGTAGCGCCGATCTTCGTAGGCGATTCGCGAGCGCCGAAATTCGTCGGGCACGGCGAGTTCCCCTGGCACGCGGACCGGCCCGCACGACTCGTTGGGGTCCGCCAGGTCGGCCAGGATGCGGTGCTCAGTTACGCGCTCTCCGAGGGTTTCCGCGCCATCTAACCTCGCCCGGCTGCGACATCGGCGCGCCGCCGGTGTTGTAGCTTCCTCGGACGCAACAGCATCAGATAGGCACCAAGGCGGTCATAGCGCAATGCCACTCAGCGTAAGTTGATCTCGGAATGGGCCGGGCCTTGACAGCCGGGACCGGACGGGCCGCTGGGGGCGGAGGTCCGCCACGCCGGGCGGCGCGGATTCCCCGGCGGCCCCGGGAATGCCGGAAATGACATGATTTTAAGTGGAGTCTTTCCGCGTGATGGAGTGTTTGCCGCGGATTTCCGCGGTCAACGCTCCACTATGCGGAAACTCTCCACCGCAGGCCGCCGCCCGCCGGGACCAAGCCGGACGGCGGGCACCCGCGGCGCACCGCAGGCCACGAGCATGATCGAAATAACCTAAGCGGCATTGGGTCATAGCGACATCAGGAAGGCACCGAGGCGGTAGCTTCCTCGGACGCAACGACATCAGGAGGGCACCGAAGTTGCGCGACCCGGAGGCGCGGCGGAGTTAAGCATCGCGGACGAGTCTGATGGCGGCGGGGATGGTGGTCAGGAGATCGGCGGCGCCGATGGGGGCGTCGCTGGCGGCCAGGCGGCCCGCTAGGCCGTGCAGGAAGGCGGCCGCGGCACCGGCGGACTGGGCCGGGCGTACGCCCTGGGCGAGCAGTGCGCCGGTGAGGCCGGTGAGTACATCGCCGGAGCCGGCCGTGGCCAGCCAGGGGGTGCCGGTCGGGTTGACGTAGACCGGCTCGCTAGCGTCTGGGGTCGCGACGACCGTGGTCGAGCCCTTGAGCAGGACCGTGACGCCTAGCTCGGCGGCGGCGCGACGGGCGTAATCGAGCCGGCTGGCTTCGATGTCGGCGGTGTCGGCGCCGAGAAGCCGGGCTAGCTCGCCGGCGTGCGGGGTGAGCAGGGTGCTTCCGCCGTCGCTTGCGGCCCTGGACAGCAGCTCTCGGTTCCGGCTCAGGACGGTCAGCCCGTCGGCGTCGATCAGGACCGGCAGGTCGGTGCCGAGCACTGCAGCGAGCAGTTCCTTCGCCTCATCGCCGGTGCCAAGGCCTGGCCCGGCGACCCAGGCCTGCACCCGGCCGGCCGCCTGCACCGACGCGGCGGGACGCTCTGGGTCCAGGTGCGTGATCACTGCCTCTGGCCAGTGCTGCCTGACCACGTCGGCGGCTGCTTTGGCCGACACCAGCCTGACCATGCCAGCGCCGCCGCGGATCGCGCCGCCGACGCTGAGCACGGCGGCGCCGGTGTACTTGTCGCTGCCAGCCAGTACGCCCAGCACGCCGCGCCGGTATTTGTCCGACTCCGCGCCCGGCGTGGGCAGCAGCGCCGCGAGGTCGGACGCCTGGAGTGCCTTGGCGACCGGGGCGGTGGTCAGGACTGGTTCCAGCCCGATGTCGACCAGTTCGACCGTGCCCGCGTGGCCGGCGCCAGGGTCGATGAGCAGCCCA
This sequence comes from Streptosporangiaceae bacterium, assembly GCA_036501205.1. Classification (GTDB taxonomy): domain Bacteria; phylum Actinomycetota; class Actinomycetes; order Streptosporangiales; family Streptosporangiaceae; genus Chersky-822. The sequence continues at coordinate 32,245 of DASYAT010000195.1, forward strand.
GGCTTGAGCGTCCCGAACGTGACCGTCACGTCGGCGCTGATCGCGGCTCCGGCCACGACGCCGCTGTCGGCGTCCACGCCGCTAGGCAGGTCGGTGGCTACGAGGATCGCGCCGGCGGCTCTGGCCCGGGCCGTGAGTCCGGCTAGCGTGGCGGCCGGCTCCCGCAGTCCGCCGTGGCCGCCGATGCCGAGAATGCCGTCGATGACGAGGTCCGCCTCAGCGAGCGCACTCACTGCGGCCTGGCCGGTGTCCTCGCATCGTCGCCCGCCGGTCTGCTGCAGCGCCCTCCAGCCGCCCTCGTGCCAGCGCGACCCGGTCTGGATGACTATGACGCTGGCACCGCGCCTGGCCAGTCTCGAAGCCGCGTACAGCGCGTCGCCGCCGTTGTCGCCGGTTCCGGCCAGTACTACTACCCGGGAGCCGTACACCCGGTCGAGCAACCGGGCGCAGATCGCGGCGAGCCCGGCGGCGGCCCGCTGCATCAGCGCACCGTCCGGCACGGTCTCCATCAGCGTGTGCTCGGCTGACCTGACGTCGCTGACCGCGTGGGCATGTCTCATTGCCTTGCCTTGCGCTCCTAGCGGCTATTCGACGGTGACCGACTTCGCGAGGTTGCGCGGCTGATCCACGTCGTGGCCCTTAGCGTCGGCCAGCTCGCAGGCGAACACCTGCATCGGCACGCTCGCCACCAGCGGCTGCAGCAGCGGCGGGGTGACAGGCAGCTCGATCAGCGTGTCCGCGTACGGAGCGACCTTGGTGTCGCCGCGTTCGGCGATCACGATCGTGCGCGCGCCACGGGCCCTGATCTCCTGGATATTGGACACGATCTTGTCGTGCAGCACCCGCATCTCACCCGGCGGCGGTACGACGATCACCACCGGCAGGCCGGGCTCGATCAGCGCGATCGGGCCGTGCTTGAGCTCGCCGGCGGCGAAGCCCTCGGCGTGCATGTAGGCCAGCTCCTTGAGCTTCAGCGCGCCTTCGAGCGCCACCGGATACCCGACGTGCCGACCGAGGAAGAGCACGCACCGCTCGCCGGCCAGTTCCCTGGCCACGTTGCGGACCGGGCCCATCCGCTCGAGGGTTTCCTCGATCGCGTTGGGCATATCGCGGAGCTGCTCGATTACGGCGGCGATCTCGCTGGGGAGCATGCTGCCCCTGATCTGAGCCAGGTACAGCGCGACCACATAGCAGGAGATGAGCTGGGTCAAGAATGCCTTCGTCGACGCGACGGCGACCTCAGGGCCGGCGTGAGTGTAGACGACCGCGTCGGATTCGCGCGGGATCGATGAGCCCCGTACGTTGCAGATCGAGAGCACGCGCGAGTGCTGCTCGGTCGCGTGCCTGACCGCCATCAGCGTGTCCAGCGTCTCACCGGACTGGGAGATCACGATCACCAGCGTGGACCTGGTCAGGATCGGATCGGAGTACCTGAACTCGCTCGCCAGCTGCACCTCGCACGAGATCTTGGTCCAGTGCTCGATCGCGTACTTGGCGATCAGCCCGGCGTGGTAGGAGGTCCCGCAGGCCAGCACGACGATCTTGTCAATGCCGCGCAGTTCGTCGTCGGACAGCCGGATCTCGTCGAGTATGAGGCGCCCGTCGGAGTTCAGACGGCCGGTCATCGCGTCGGCGACCGCGCGCGGCTGCTCCGCGATCTCCTTGGTCATGAACCACTTGAAGCCGGCCTTCTCGGCGGCGGCCGCGTCCCAGTCGACCACGAAGTCCTTGACCTCCGCCGGAGAGCCGTCCAGGTTCGTGACCAGGACCTGGCCGGCCCTGATCTCGGCGACCTGGTTCTGCCCGATCTCGGTGGCTTCCTTGGTGAAGGAGATGAACGCGGCGACGTCGCTGGCGAGGAAGTTCTCGCCGTCGCCCCGGCCGACCACGAGCGGTGAGTTCCTGCGGGCGCCGACGACGACATCGGGATCCCGGACGTCGACGGCCACGAGCGTGAACGTGCCGTCGAGCCGCTTGCAGACCGAGCGCATCGCGTCGGCCAGCGAATGCCGCCGGCCGTTCTGACCAGCCTGCGGCGGGACGACCCCCCGCACCCCCCGCGCCTCCGGCAAATTCATCTCGTCCTCGAGCAGATGCGCGACGAGTTCGGTGTCGGTCTCTGAGGTCATGTAATGACCGGCCGCCTTGAGCTCTTCGCGCAGCTCGGCGAAGTTCTCGATAATGCCGTTGTGCACGACGGCGAGATGGCCGTCGCAGTCGGTATGCGGGTGAGCGTTAGGGTCGGTCGGCGCGCCGTGCGTGGCCCACCTGGTATGGCCGAGTCCGACCGTACCGGGCAGGGGCGGGTTCTGCGCCAGCGCCGTGGTCAGGTTCCCGAGCTTGCCTGCCCGCTTCTCAAAGGAGATTTTGCCATCATCGAGCACGGCGACTCCGGCTGAGTCGTAACCGCGGTATTCGAGTCGGCTCAAACCCTCGAGCACGATGCCAAGCGCCTGCCGGTCACCTGCGTACCCCACGATTCCGCACATGGCTGTCAGGCTAGTGCCTGGCTAGAGTCCGCCGGCCGGCCCCGGTCGAAACTTGCCTATCCCGACGGCGAATCCTTAGCCGGCGCATCGGACCTCTGGCCGGCGCCCCGACCCCTCAGCCGGCGTCGCGAACTACGTCGGCCAGCCGGTCGGCGACCATGCGGGCCTGACCGCTGTCAACCGCCTCGACCATGACCCGGACGGCGGGCTCGGTTCCGCTGGGCCTGACCAGTACCCGGCCGGACTCGCCCAGTTCGGCCTGGGCAGCGGCGACGGCGCTTGACAGCTTGCCGGAGCCGGCCGCCTTGGCCTTGTCGACGCCGTGCACATTGACGAGCACCTGCGGATACCTGGTCATCACCCGGGCGAGGTCGGCCAGCGAGCGGCCGCTGCTCGCGGCGGTCACCAGCAACTGGACGCTCGTGAGCATGCCATCGCCCGTGCTGGCGTGATCGAGCATGATGATGTGGCCGGACTGTTCGCCGCCGAGGACGTACTTGCCGTCGAGCATGGCCGCGATCAGGTAGCGGTCTCCGACCGGGGTTTCCACGACGTCGATGCCAGCCTCGGTCATGGCCCGGCGAAAGCCGAGGTTGGCCATGACGGTCGCCACCACCGTCTGCCCGGCGAGCCGGCCTGATTCGTTCAGCGCTAGCGCGAGAATCGCCAGGATCTGGTCACCATCGAGGACGTCACCGTTCTCGTCGACGGCCAGGCAGCGGTCGGCGTCGCCGTCGTAGGCGATTCCGGCATTGGCCCCGTGGTCGAGTACGGCGGCGCGGAGCGCGCCAAGATTGGTCGAGCCGCAGCCGGCGTTGATATTGAGTCCGTCCGGCTCGACGCCGATCGCGATCACGTCGGCGCCGGCCTGGGTGAGCAGCCTGGGCGCGAGGTCGAACGCGGCGCCGTGGCCGCAGTCGACCACGATCTTCCAGCCATCCAGCGGGCGCTGGCCATCCACGGGCCACACTGCCTGACCGGCCCCGAGACTGGCCGGCAGTGTCGTCCGCGTACGGCCGTTCGCGGACGACGCGGCCGGTGTTTGCCAAGCCTGTTCGGTGCCGGCGACGACTCCCGCGCTGCCGAGCACATGCGCCAGGTAGAGCTCAGGCTCCCCGGCCGCGTCCTTGACCCGGCCGAACCCGGCTTCTGGGATCCCCCAGCGGTCACCACCGGCCTGCTGCTCGGCGATTCTGGCTTCGATTTCGTTCTCGACGGGGTCGGGTAGTTTCAGGCCACCGCGAGCGAAGAACTTGATCCCGTTGTCCGGGGCCGGGTTATGGCTAGCGGACAACATCACGCCGAAGTCGGCGGAGAGCGCCTCGGTGAGGTAGGCCACGCCCGGGGTCGGGATCACGCCCAGTCGCAGGACGTCGACTCCGCTTCCGGCCAGGCCGGCGACAACGGCCGACTCCAGGAACTCACCGGACGCGCGGGGGTCCCGGCCGACTACGGCCAAAGGCCGCCGCGCAAAATTTTCTACCTGATCTTCATGGTTTTGCTTATCTTCGCGGAACCGGGCGCCAGCGAGTACGTATGCGCCGGCCGCAGCCACTCGCATCGCGAGGCTGGCGTCCAGGTCCTGGCCGGCAACTCCGCGTACTCCGTCGGTTCCGAACAGCTGACCCATGATTCGCTCCCCCGCAATGACAGTCCAGGCTCTTAGTCTGATCGAAACCGACCGTCACCGGCCGACCTGCCGACAGCCGTGATCAGCCGGTACCCATCGCAGGCTAACCCGGCCGGTACCCAATTGGGCACCGGCCGACGCCTCAGCGACCGATTCGCGCGGGCTGGCGGTTCGGAGTCCGTCGCGGTTAGCGCTTGGAGTACTGAGGAGCCTTGCGGGCCTTCTTCAGGCCAGCCTTCTTGCGCTCCTTGATCCTGGCGTCCCTGGTCAGGAAGCCGAGCCGCTTGAGCGCGGGACGGCTCGACGGGTCCACGAGGATCAAAGCCCTGGCGATGCCGAGCCGCAGCGCTCCGGCCTGGCCGGTGACGCCGCCGCCGGTGATCCTGGAGATCACGTCGAACTGGCCCTCAGCGCCGAGCGTGACGAACGGCTCGTTGATGAGCTGCTGGTGGACCTTGTTCGGGAAGTACACATCGAGCGTGCGGCCGTTAATGGTCCACTGACCCGTTCCAGGCATCACTCGTACCCTGGCGACCGCTTCCTTGCGGCGGCCGGTGCCGAGCGCGTGACCGGTGACGACCGGCTTCCGCGCCGCGGGCTTGGCCGAAGCGGCAGCCTCGGTTGTCTCGGTGGTGTACTGGGACGGAAATTCGCCAGCCTCTTCGGTTACTACTTCGGTTGCCTCGGCTGGCGCGGCAGTGGGCTCGGCCACAGTGTCTTCCTCGTACTTCCTGATTAGGAGTTGGCCTGCTGGGAGATCTGAGTGATCTCGAACGGAACTGGCTGCTGAGCCTGGTGCGGATGCTCTGGGCCGGCGTAGACCTTGAGCTTGCGCAGCATCTGCCGACCCAGCGTGGTCTTGGGAAGCATGCCCTTGACCGCCTTGGTGACGGCCCGCTCCGGGCTGGTCGCCATCAGGTCGCCGTAGGCGATGGACCGCAGTCCGCCAGGGTAGCCCGAGTGACGGTAGGCGCGCTTGTCAGCGAGCTTGTTGCCGCTCAGGGCGACCTTAGACGCGTTCACGACGATGACGAAGTCACCCGTGTCCACATGGGGCGCGAAGATCGGCTTGTGCTTGCCTCGGAGCAGCACGGCGGCCTGGCTGGCCAGCCGGCCGAGAACGACGTCAGATGCGTCGATGACATGCCATTGACGCTGGACGTCGGCGGCCTTCGGGCTGAAAGTGCGCACAGTCATGAGCCTTCGCTGTGAGTCCTGATGGTTTCGGGCCAAGTCCCACGTCTGGTCTGTCGACCAGGTATGGGATATCTGCGCGCCGACGGCAGTACTCCTACCCTCCGTGGGATACACGGTGCGGGCACGGGCCAGCCAGCGCACATGGACGCCCGGTAAGGATACCGGCTCGCGCATCGGCGGTCAAAAGGACCGTGTTATTAGGCCGTGCGGGCGCGGCCCGGGCACTGTCCAGGCGGGACGACAAGGCCGCCGAGGCCGACAATGGACAGTTCGGGAGGCTGGTCAGAACGGGCGCAATCAACCCTACCGGACTCCGCTGACACCGCCAGGACGGTACGCTCACCGCATGCGGAATGCGGGTGACGGAATGCCTGGCGGTTCATCAGGCCGGCGGCAGCGTGCGGCTGAGCCGCCAGCGGCCGCACGGCCAGCCGGCAACGGCGGCGCGTCGCTGTTCACCCCTGCCTACCGGGTGCGCCACCCGGCCCCCGTGCCGGGCGCTGGCGGCCAGGCGACCACCCCGCGTGAGGGCGGTTACGGGTATGACGCTTCGCCCTATCAGGGGACCGACTACAGCGACGGCAGCTCCGGCTACAGCGGTGACCTGCCGGGCGGTGGCTACAGCTGGATGACCGACGACGCGGATAGTTCTGGCTGGCCGGTGGCTGGCCTTTCCGGGTATGGGTCGGCCGGACGCGGGGTGAGCAACGCCATCCGCGGTTTCGCTCCGGTGCCTGACGAACCGCTGCCCAGCTATCCGCCGGGACCGTTCGCGGCCTGGAACCGGGGTCCGAACGTCAGTTCCGAGGGCGGTGCCGAGCGCGATTCCGGCGACTCGCGCGCGGGCTCGTCGCGGTTGCTGACTGCGGCGACGATTACGCCGGATGAGTTCGACACGGACTATTCGCTGCCCGCGATCAAGGATCCCTTGCGGCCATCGTCGTCTTCGTCGGCTGGACGTGGTGCTGGCGGCCGAGCGGGCACCGGCAGGCAGGCGGCTGATGCTGGAGCGGCTGCTGGGCAGGGTCCGGTGGTGGATGGCCGGGGTGGCCGGGGTGGCCGGCGCAAGTCCGGCCGTGATGCCGGGAGCCGGAGTGCGAGCGGGCGCGGGCGGCGGGCGGCCGCGGCACCGGCTCGAACTGGGCGGGCTAAGCCGAAGTCGAAGGCGAAGTCCAGGGCGAAGTCGAAGCACCAGATGCTGGCGATCGGGACGGCGGTGGCTGTCGTCGCCGCCGTGGCCGCGGTCCTGGTGATTACGTCGCTGGGCAACGCGAATTCCCCGACGAAGCCACGCGCGCTCGCCACGCCGAGCCCGAAGGCCGCGCCGACGCCGGCCGCCCCGGCAGGCAAGTGGGGGTTCATCGGCACTCGCACTACCGACACGGTCCCGCTCACGCTGCATGAGCTGTTCCCGTCGAGCTTCATTACCGGCGGCGTGTACTTCCACGTGGCCAAGCTGCAGCCTGGGCACGTGTGTCACGCCGCCTTGATCGGAACGTCCCTGCAGGCAGTGGTGCGTAAGGCCGATTGCATCCAGGACATGCGGGCTAGCTATGTCGCCAGGCTGGACAATGCGATGGCGACGATTGGCGTGTTCAACCTGTCGACCGCGGCGGCTGCGGGCAAGGCGGCGCTGAAGGCCGGAACGTCCGAGTTCGTCGCGCAACTCCCCTCCAAGAACGGTGTTACCAGCAAGATCGGACAGGGCACCGGGCTTGAGGAAGCCATCGTCAAGGGTCACTACCTAGTACTGGTGTGGGCCGAGAAGATCGACCTGACGGCGCCGAAGACCGCCTGGCAGCGCGGACGACTGACCCGGTTCATGAACACGCTGCTGCAGGACACGGTCTTCAGCCCGTTGAGCTTCCGGCAGGTGGAAGGCAAGCCGCAGAAGCCGACGCATGCGCTTCCTTCTTCGCCGGCTGCCTGACCTGGGCCGGCCGGCCGGTCACCGGCTGGCGGTCGGTCGCTGGTTGACTGGTTATTCGGCTGGGGCTCGGAAGCGCCTGGTCATGCTGGCGCGGGCGGCCAGGTCGGCATCGGCCGGATAGGCGACTTCCTCCAGGCAGAGCGGATGCGGCGCGGCGACCCTGACGGCCGGGTCTCGGACGGCGGCGGTCAGCACCTCGGCGAACCACTCGACCGGGCGGGTGCCATCGCCGACTGCCAGCAGAGCACCGGTTAGGGCCCTGACCATGTTGTGGCAGAACGCATCGGCCACGACCGTGCCGACGGCGATGCCTGGCTCAGCGCGTTGCCAGTCGAGCCGCAGTAGTTCCCTGATCGTGGTCGCCCCGACGCGGCGTTTGCAGAACGCGCCGAAATCATGTTCGCCCAGGCTGGCCTGGGCGGCCTGGTTCATCTTGTCCAAGTCGAGTGGGGCGCCGTAGGCCAGGGTGTCCCGGCGGCGCAGCGGATCGAGGCAGGTTTCGTCGTCGCAGACCCGATAGGAGTAGCGCCGCCACAAGGCCGCGAACCTGGCATCGAAGCCGGGCGGCGCGACCCCGATGTCGCGGAGCCGGACGTCGGGCGGAAGAAGCCGGTTCAGCCTTGCGAAGGCCCGGGGCTCTAGCGCCGCCCAGGCCTCCTCGATTACATCTATGTGCGCGACCTGGCCGCGTGCGTGCACGCCAGTGTCAGTACGCCCGGCTACGGTCAGGAGTGGCGGCTGTGCGGCCCTGAGCGCGAGTTGGAGGGCATCCTGGACTGTCGCCTGGACCGTCCGCAGGCCAGGTTGCACGGCCCAGCCGTGGAAGTCTGCGCCGTCATAGGCCAGGTCGAGCCGCAGCCTGACCTGGGTCGGTTGGGCTGGCTGGGTGGCCTCTGCGGGCAGGACGGCCGCCGAGTGCGCGGAGACGACGACGGCCGAGCCCGCAGTGCTGCCTGCTCCTGGGGAGTGCGGCACCAGCGGACTCGGCTCGTCGGTGAAACGGGCTAGGACAACGGCATGCTCGCCGTCGGCCTAGCTCTTCTCGTCATCGGCGTCAGCCGACTCGTCGTCGTCTTCGGTCTCGTCGCCTGCCGGGTCTTCCACGCTGCCCTCGACGACACCGTCCTCGGTCACGCCGTCTTCAACCACATCGTCCTGCTCGATGACGGCGTCCTCAGCGGCTTCGTCGGCTGCGGCAATGGCAGTAGTCGCCGCTGCGCCGCGACCGCCCCGGCCAGCACTACCTGGCAGCCGGGCCCGCCGCCGCTGAGCAGCAGGCTTGACCTCCGCTGCCTCGGTGATGAGCTCGATGACTGCCATAGCGGCGTTGTCGCCCTTGCGGGGGCCGACCTTCGTGATTCTCGTGTAGCCGCCCTGCCGGGTCGCGTAGCTCGGCCCGATCTGATCGAAGAGCGTCTTGACCACGGTCTTGTCGGTCACCACGGTCAGCACCTGCCGCCGGGCGTGCAGGTCACCCCGCTTGGCGAAAGTGATCAGCCGCTCAGCGACCGGCCGCAACCGCCGGGCCCGCGCCTCGGTGGTGGTTATCTTGCCGTGCTCGAACAGCGCCGTGGCCAGGTTAGCCAGCATGTGCTGCTGGTGCGCTGCGCTGCCGCCCATTCGGCGACCCTTGGTGGGCGTGGGCATCGAAGACTCTCCTAGGTGTTCCTGCTACCTGTCGGTACTACCTGTCGGCCGGTCTATCCGGTCGATCAGTACTCCTCGGTTTCGACATAGCTGTCATCGTCGTCGGCACCGTAGCTGTCAGCGGCGGATCCTGGGTCGAATCCAGGCGGTGAATCCTTGAGCGCCAGACCCATGTCGATCAGCTTCTGCTTGACTTCCTCGATCGACTTAGCGCCGAAGTTGCGGATGTCGAGCAGGTCCTGCTCGCTGCGAGCGACCAGTTCGCCGACGGTGTGGATGCCCTCACGCTTGAGGCAGTTGTACGACCTTACCGTGAGGTTCAGTTCCTCGATCGGCAGCGCCAGGTCGGCGGCCAGTGCGGCGTCGGTCGGCGATGGGCCGATGTCGATGCCCTCAGCCTCAAGGTTGAGTTCCCTGGCGAGGCCGAACAGCTCGACCAGCGTCATGCCAGCGCTCGCGACGGCGTCACGTGGGCGCATGCAGGGCTTGGTCTCGACGTCCAGGATCAGCCGGTCGAAGTCGGTCCGCTGCTCGACTCGGGTGGCCTCGACCTTGTAGGTGACCCGAAGCACCGGCGAGTAGATCGAGTCGATCGGAATCCGGCCGATCTCCTGGCCTGGCTGCTTGTTCTGGGAGGCCGAGATGTAACCGCGACCGCGCTCGACGGTCAGCTCCATCTCCAGCTTGCCCTTGGCGTTCAGGGTGGCGATGTGCAACTCGGGGTTGTGCACCTCCATGCCGGCCGGCGGCGCGATATCGGCCGCGGTGACCACGCCTGGCCCCTGCTTGCGCAGGTACATGTGCACTGGCTCGTCGTGCTCAGAGGAGACGACGAGTGCCTTCAGGTTCAAGATGATGTCGGTGACATCCTCGCTGACACCCGGCACGGTCGAAAACTCATGCAGCACGCCTTCGATCCTGATGCTCGTCACGGCCGCGCCGGGAATCGACGACAGCAACGTGCGGCGGATCGAGTTGCCGATGGTGTAGCCGAATCCCGGCTCGAGCGGCTCGATGGTGAACCGTGACCGGAACTCGTTCACCTGCTCTTCGGTGAGGGTCGGACGCTGTGCGATCAGCATTGTGCATTCCTTTCCGCCTGCCCGCTATATGACAGGCGACAGGGGCTGGTGGCACGTCGCCACCAGCTGAACCTGCCCGGCACCATTCGCCGGGCAGGAACGTCTTGCGGCAGCCTTACTTCGAGTAGTACTCGACGATCAGCTGCTCTTGTACCAGCGTGTCGATCTGTACGCGAGACGGGAGCGTGTGCACGAGGATCCGCATCTTGGCCGGTATGACCTCAAGCCAGGCCGGCACCTGCCGCTCGCCGGCCTCGGCCTGCGCCACGACGAACGGGGTAAGTTCGCGTGACTTCGCCGCGACCTCGACGATGTCGCTCTCGCTGACACGGAACGACGGGATGTTCACCTTGCGCCCGTTGACGACAACGTGCCCGTGCCGGACAAGCTGGCGGGCCATGTCCCGGCTCTTGGCGAACCCCGCGCGATAGATCACGTTGTCGAGACGGGCCTCGAGGATCTGCAGCAGCGCCTCACCGGTCTTGCCCCGGGTCTTGGTGGCTTCCTCGTAGTAGTTGTGGAACTGCTTCTCCAGGATGCCGTAGATCCGCTTGGCCTTCTGCTTCTCGCGGACCTGGAGCAGGTACTCGCTCTCCTTGGGCCGGTTACGGCCGTGCTCGCCCGGCGGGTAGGGCCGGATCTCGATCGGGCACTTGGGCGAGTCGCACTTGGAACCCTTGAGGAACAGCTTCGTCTTTTCGCGGCGGCAGCGCTTGCAGTCCGCACCGGTGTATCGAGCCATGATTAACCCTTCAGACCCGGCGCCGCTTGGGTGGGCGGCAGCCATTGTGCGGAACTGGCGTCACGTCTTGAATCGAACCGACCTCGAGTCCGGTCGCCTGAAGCGACCTGATCGCGGTCTCCCGGCCCGAGCCGGGGCCCTTCACGAACACGTCGACCTTGCGCATGCCGTGCTCCATCGCGCGCCGGGCGGCCGATTCGGCGGCCATCTGCGCTGCGAACGGAGTCGACTTCCGCGATCCCTTGAAGCCGACCTGGCCCGATGAGGCCCAGGAAATCACGCTTCCCGCCGGATCAGTGATCGACACGATGGTGTTGTTGAACGTGCTCTTGATGTGAGCATGCCCGTGGGCAATGTTCTTTCTTTCCTTGCGGCGTACTTTCTTAGCGCCGGTTCGGGTCTTTGGAGGCATCCTGCTCGTCAACTCCGGAGGTGATCGGTCCTATGACGTGCCGGGGCTAGCTCGTAAAACCACCGGCACCTGACTGGACTACTTCTTGCCGACCTTCTTCTTGCCGGCCACTGTCTTGGGCTTGCCCTTACGAGTACGGGCATTGGTCTGGGTGCGCTGGCCATGGACAGGCAGGCCGCGACGATGCCGGATGCCCTGATAGCACCCGATCTCGATCTTCCGCCTGATGTCGGCCTGGACCTCGCGGCGGAGGTCACCCTCGACCTTGTAGTTCGCCTCGATCCAGTCCCTGAGCTGCACGAGCTCGTCATCCGAAATTGCGTGAACGCGCGTGTCGCCGCTGATCCCGGTCGCGCTCAACGTTTCGATCGCGCGGGTGCGGCCGATGCCATAGACATAGGTCAAAGCGACTTCCAGCCGCTTCTCCCGTGGCAAGTCGACGCCAACTAGGCGTGCCATCCTGGGCAACTCCTTCTCATCTGGAGGTCCTTCGCTCCGCCCTGCGTCCTTTGCCCAGGGTCTCCCCCAGACGCAGCCCCGGCCTCCACCCGGGGGTGCCCCGCGCGCCCCGTAGGAGCGCGCGGAGTGCGATGCGCGTATTACTGAACTGTTGGTGCTACTAACCGTCAGTGCCGCTTAGCCCTGACGCTGCTTGTGCCGCGGATCGGAGCAGATGACCATCACCCGACCATGGCGGCGGATGATCCGGCATTTGCTGCAGATCTTCTTCACGCTCGGCTTGACCTTCATCGGTAAATCTCCTTAGGTACTCAGGTCGCTAGGATTCAACCACCGACCTACGGTTCACATTCCCGCGCCCAAACTGGGCCGCGTGGGCAGGAACTCAACGGCGGTGCCCGACCTGCGCACCTACTTGCTTGTTACTTGTATCGGTAGACAATCCGTCCGCGACTTAGGTCATATGGGCTCAACTCAACGACCACCCGGTCGTCCGGCAGGATCCTGATGTAGTGCATCCGCATCTTGCCGCTGATGTGAGCTAGAACCTTATGCCCATTGTCGAGTTCGACCCTGAAGAAGGCATTGGGGAGCGATTCGACAACCGTACCCTCAATCTCGATGGCACCGTCTTTCTTGGGCATATCCTCCGCGCTTCGCTGCTCGTCCTGTGCTCTCATGTGTGGCCGACACTGCCTGGTCCCCGCCCGCTCGCCGCGTCTTGCTGCCTGCGCTCATCAGCCGCTACAACCGCTTACAGCAGGAGAAACACAACCTGAGGGGTTCGCTTCCCAGGCGAGGCACCAATGCTCGCGCATCGATGCTGGCCAAGTGACCAAGTGGAAAGCCGAACTATGCCGAGGAAGAGCTGTGTGTTCAAAAAGCACAAGCACAGCCACAGCAGAAGACGACCTTCTGGGCCGCAGCAAGTCTACTTCACGCCGCGCCCCAAAGCGAACCGGGACACCGAACCGGTCGATAAACTGCGGCAACGGGCCAGCGATGTCACCCAGACAGCAGCCGGACCTGGCGTGAGCTGCAACAGTTTCGGTCAGCGTTGCTGCTCCCCGACGGCCCGGGCCTGGCTCATCGGCGGAACCGGGGAGTGCCTGAGCTAGGACAACTCAGTGCGTTCCAAGCTGCGTGATGCGGGGAGCACCCGCGTGGTCAGCTTCAGCGGGTAGCGGAGGCGTGGCCGTTCAGTGTGTAGCGGAGGCGTGGCCGGTTCAGTGTGTAGCGGAGGCGCGGCCGGCTGCACGGGCGGATACCGTGCCTCCAGCCAGGCCTCGACGCGCCGAAGTCCCGGGTCAGCCAGGCCTCGACAGCCGAAGCCCCGGTCAGCCACCCACAGGCATCCCGTCAGTCACTCAGTACTCGTTACTCACGCCTGCCTCCCGCCCCGCCAGCGATTCCGGGTCC
>DASYAT010000196.1:0-22920 GCA_036501205.1 Streptosporangiaceae bacterium
CGCGAATCGGCTAATACCCGACAAATTTTCCTTCTAACCGATGAGAAGTCGCCGGAACGGATGAGAAGTGCCCGCCAACGGATGAGAAGTGCGGGCTAGTGCTAACCGTGCGGGTGACGTCGCACCGGCGGCTGTCAGAGGCGGATGCGAGTCTGCCGCCATGACATTCGATACCGTGCCCGATACCGGACGGTTAGCCGGAATAATTACCGCAGCCGAGCTCACCACCGCTGGCCTGAAAGAATCGAACATCGACATGCTGATCGGGCGTGGCGTCCTGACCCGGGTTGCGCGAGGGTTGTACGCCCGATCCAGCCAGCTCAAGCAGATTCGGGCCGACCCTCAATGCAACGCAGCATTACGGGTCGCTGTTGCCGTCGCAATCTCTGGACCTGAGTCCGTCGGCAGTCACGCGGATGCCGCCGCTGTACACGGGCTTGCAATGCTAAGCCGGCCGAAGCCCAAGTTCGTGTGCGTCAGCCGTCCGCACGATGCTCCGCGAAGCCGGTCGACCCAGCGTCCGTACATCAAACTCCGTGTCTCCGATCTTCCGGTCGAACATCGCGCGGTGCGACAGGGCGTGCCGGTGACAAGCGTGGCCAGGACCGTTGTCGATCTCGCTCGCACCACCTCGCTGCGGGAAGGCGTCGTCGTCGCGGACTCAGCATTGCACGACAAGAAGACGACCAAAGCCGAACTTTATGCCGTAGTCGAGCGCAGCGCTCGCTGGCCGGGAATAGCGCAAGCAAGGCGGGCAGTCGACTTCAGCGATGCGCTTGCGGAGTCTCCGCTCGAGTCACTCGCCCGGCTGGTATTCGATGAGGGCGGGCTGCCGGCGCCGGAGTTGCAAACCTGGGTAGGTGGCGACGACCGGCCGGTCGGCCGGGCCGACTTTTACTGGCGGGCCTATTCGACGATCGCCGAAGCCGACGGCGCAAGCAAGTACTCCGACATCAATCGCGCGCAGCAGCAACTACAGCGCGATGAGGATCTGCGCCAGGCCGGGTTCCAAGTCGTGCACTTCACCTGGCAGCAGTTGCACGCCAACCCAGCCCAGATCCTGAAATCCATCAGAGCCGCATTCAGCCAGGCCGCCGCGCTGCGGAAATTATCGGAGCAGTCGTGATCAAGACGGCGGCGAGGCCAGCCCTTCCGAAATCGGCGGAACCGGCGGTCCTTCCGGCACCACAGGCACCACAGGCACCGGCACGACTGACACAGCTGGCACGGGCAGATCTAGGGCTACGCTCTGAGCCGCCGCCGCCCCGCCCCCAGCTAGAAACTCGTCCCCGGCGGCCCCGCCCTCACCCGTCACGAGCGGAGACCGCCCGAGCACCGCGATCCCCCCGCACAAGACCGCCAGCGCCACCACGTCCAGAGCCACCGCCGCCGCACCGTAATGCAGCCGCTCGCCGAACGCGGTCGTCCCGATCACGATGCTCACCAGCGGATTCACGACCACGTTCGCGGTCCGCGACGCCGTGATCGGCCCCGCGTGCAACGCGCCCTGCAGCAGGAAAAGCCCGGCCGCTCCCGACAAGCCGATCAGGTAAGGGTCCGGCGTGGCGAACAGCCGCAGCAGGCTGTCATGCCGCAACGCACTTGTCGCCGCCTTGATCAGCGCCGCGTTGTCCGCGAACAAAACCGCGGCCGCCGCCCCCAAGGCGCTCGCCCGCCACCACCGAGGCCCAGTTCGCCCGGCCGCCGCCAGAACCAACGCACCGACCAGGGTGACGGTCCCGACGACGGCCCAGGCCGTGCCGTCCGGCTGCCCCTTCCCAACCGCCGGGTTAGCTGCTGCGAAGAACCCGGCCAGCCCGATCACGATTCCCGCGATCCCGAGCACCTCACGCCAGCCGACCCTGCGCCGGAACCCAACCACCAAAATGGCCACCAGGAACACAAGTTCTGCGGTCAGTACCGGCTGCACGACGTTGAGCTGCCCGAATCGCAGCGCCGTCGCCTGGAATCCGAAGGTGCAGAGCATCAGCGCGAACCCGACCAGCCAGCCGCGGTTGCGCACAGCATGCAGGATCAGCCGAGGGCTCAGGTCGTTCGACGTCGGTGCGGACTCCAGCGCCACCCGCTGAAACACCACGGCAAGCGCCGAGCAGAACGCCGCGCAGGCCGCTAGCGCGATGGCGATGGCCATTGACCCACGTCCTTTCCGTACCAGTTGTCCCATACAGTAATCTGCCGAGCGCCGTATCCAAGGTGAACGTTGTCAACTTGCGGTTAGTGCAGCACTATGGCTTGATGGCGACGACGATAAGCGGACGCGGTGCTGGCCAGAGGGGTGCGACCCCCTCGAACCCCCTGGGGCAGCACCGCAGTCAGCCGCGGAGCAGCTATCACCATGGTGACCTGCCGAACGCGCTGACCGACGCGGCAACCGAGATGGCGCGCGAAGGCGGGCCGGACGCAGTGGTGTTGCGAGCAGCGGCCCGCGCGGCGGGAGTGTCGGCTGCCGCCGCCTACCGCCACTTCGCCGATCACGGTGAGTTGCTGCACGCGGTCCGACTGCGGGCGCTCAACGCGCTGGCCGACGCGATGCGGACCAGCCTTGAGGAAGGCGAGCCGCTAGCGGATCCGGCGCAGGAGTCGATCAGGCGGCTGCGCGCACTCGGCCGCGCCTACCTGGACTTCGCACTGAATGACCCCGGCTTGTTCAGGACTGCGTTCTGCCGCCCGGACCAGTTGATGCCGGACAGCGCGAAGCTGGCAGAAAACGGCCCGTTCGCCCTGACCAGCGCCGTGCTCGACGACCTGGTTGAAAACGGCGTACTCGCCCCGCATCGCAGGCCAGGTGCCGAGGTTGCCGCCTGGGCGACCGTGCACGGCCTGGCTACCTTGCTGCTCGATGGCCCGCTAGCCTGCCTCAGCGAGGAAGAGCGCGCCGACGCGATGGCCAAGACCAGCGAATTCGTCCTAGTCGGCATAGTCGGCCGCGAGGTCTAGCCGTCCTTTTCGACCCGGCGGCCGCGCAGCAGCGATGCCAGCGCGGCGATGACAGCCAGCCCCGCCGACACGGCGAACACGATCACCAGCCCGTGCGCGAAGGGCCCTGAGATCAGGTCGGGGAAAAACCGCCGCCCGGTAATCGTCCGCTGCGCCGAGACCGGCAGCGTGTACAGCACCCGGCTGGCCGCCAGCAGATGCCGCAAAGGATTCACCCCGAGCACGGCCGCGAACAGCGAAGCCACCGGCGGCAGCGATCCAACCTGATGCGCGACCGCCGATGGCACACCCTGCGCCTGCAGTCCGCCGCTGAGCGTCCGCGGCAGCGTAGCCGCCAGTCCCGCGATCATCAGCGTGAAGAACACCCCGATCGACAGCGCCGTACCCGAGTTCTGGAACGTCGCCCGCATCCCAGAAGCGACCCCGCGCTGCCTGGCCGGCACGCTCCCCATGATCGACGAAGAGTTCGGTGCCGCGAACATGCCGCCGCCGACCCCGTTCGCCCCGATGAACAGCGCGAACACCCAGTAGGGGAAGTTAACCGGCAGCAACATCAGCCCGATGAAACTCGCGCAGAACACCGCCATCCCCGCAGTGGCGATACCCCGGGCCCCGAACCGGTCGGACAAGATGCCAGAAGTCGGTCCTGACACCAAGATCCCGAAAGTGAGCGGCAGCAGGAAGATCCCGGCCCACAGCGGAGTGTCGGAGAAGTTATAGCCGTGCAGCGGCAGCCAGATCCCCTGCAGCCAGATGATCAGCATGAACTGCAGCCCGCCCCGCGCGATCGACACCGCCAGCCCGGCCACGTTCCCCGCCGTGAACTGCCTGATCTTGAACAGTCCCAGCTCGAACATCGGATCGGAGATCGCCCGCTCGATCACCACGAACGCGGCCAGCAAGGCAGCGCCGCCGGCGAGCAGCACGATCACCACCGGGCTGGCCCACCCCATCGTGTGGTGGTGATAGGGCTGCAGCCCGAGGGTGATGCCGGTCAGGATCGCGCCGAGCCCGAACGCGAACGTGATGTTTCCCCACCAGTCGATCCGTCCAGGATGCCGCTCGCCGGTGTCCCGCAGCTTGCGATAGGCCCAGATCGTGCCGAAGATCCCGACCGGCACGTTGACCCAGAACACGGCCCGCCAGTCGACGAACGCCAGGACGCCACCGGCCACCAGCCCCACGAACTGCCCGGCGATCCCCGCGACCTGGTTGGTCCCGAGCGCGAAGCCACGCTGATCGGCCGGGAACGCATCGGTCAGGATGGCCGCCGAGTTAGCCATCAGCATGGATCCGCCGATTGCCTGCAGTACCCGCCAGCCGATCAGCCACAACGCTCCGTGCGCACCTTCGAACGGGTCGAACGACAGCAAGATCGACGCGACCGTGAACACCGCGAACCCGGCATTGTAGATCTTGACCCGCCCGAACATGTCGCCTAGCCGTCCGACTGTGACCACCAGCACGGCCTGGACGAGCCGGTATCCCATGATCATCCACAGCAGGTACGCGATGTTGCCCGGCGCGAGCGGGTCGAGGTGGATCCCGCGGAAAATGGCCGGCAGCGCGATGATCACGATCGACCCGTCGAGCGCCGACATGAATACGCCCGCCGTGGTGTTCGACAGCGCCACCCACTTATAGCGGTCGTCGGCGTCCTTGGCGCCCTTGCCGGACGGGGTGCTCTGCTCGGCGGAGCGGATCAGATGCATTGGGCCAGTCGCTCGATCAAGGGGGTGATCTCCATCAGTTGCCTGACTTCAGCCGGGGTGAATCCGGTGGACAGCGCCTGGGCAAGCCGCTCGGTCCTGGCGTCGCGCCGGTTGCGCAGCAACTCGAGCCCGGTCCCGGTCATCGAGATCACGGCCCGGCGCCCGTCTAGCGGGTCGGCCTCGCGTACCACGAACCCGCGCGCCTCCAGCCCGCCGACCGTGACCGCCATCGCCTGCGGGCTGATCTCCTCGGCTTTCGCGAGCGCGCCGGGAGTGCTTGGCCCGTTCCGGTCGAGCCGCGCCAGCACGGCGGTTTCCGGCAGCGTGAGCCCGCCCTCACCACGCACCTGCCGCAGTCGTCGCAGCAGCAAGCCAATGCTCAGCCGCAGTGCCCCGGCGATCGCGTCTACGTCTACGTCTAGGTTCTGTTCCGCGGACATATATTCAATCTAGATTAATAAAGCTACCTTAAGCAACTGGACGTTGCCTCGAGCCTGGTCGTCTCGCACCGCCGGTGCCACGCCGCCGACCAGCGGTCAGTCACCTGCGTGCCGAAGCCAGCCGCCTGCGCACCCTGCCAATAGCCAATTCCTAAGGCACCATAGAGTCATGACGTCGCTGCGCCGGACTGGCATCGTGCTGGTTCTGCTGCCTTTGACAGCGGCGACGGCCTGTACGGCCACGACCGAGGCTCCGGCGCCGTCCCGTCACTCGATCGTCGCGACAGCGAAGCGGTGGCAGTTGGTGCGCTATCACGGCGTCCAGGTCCGAGTTCCCTCGGCCTGGCCGGTAATCAACGGAATCCACGCCGATCCCTGCGACGTGTTCAGATCCGGCCCTACCGTCTACCTCGGCCCTACGGACAGCGCTCCGAGCTGCCCGCCTGGTGACCAGAAGCCGACCACTCCCGGCCTCTGGCTGCAACCCGGAGTTGCCCCGCCAGACACGCGCCCGGTGAAGACCGCCGCCGGGGTAACCGTGGCTGAGGAAAGAAGGCAGGCAGGGGGCAACTCCAAGCAGTTCTGGTCTCACCGGGTGCAGATCCTGATCGGCGTCGGCCCCGACCCGCGGCTGACCAAAGCCATCATCGCTTCGCTGCGGTACCTTCCTGGCGCTCCTGACGCCAAGGCGGCCGACAACTGCCCGCGAGTAGCCGACTCGGGCTCAATGCCGAAGCCCCGCCGACTAGTCCGCCGCCTGGTGGTGGAACAGGGCACCACCACTCTCGCCCCGCCGCCGAAGTCCGCCAGAGTCGCGATGCCGGCCGCCCGTGCCTGGAAAGACGCCGGACCGAAGGTGCCGTTCGACCGGTACCACATCTTCCTGACCCTGTACTCATCCAAGTACCCGGCAACCCCCAACGCCAACGGCTCGGCAACGCCGCTCGACCACGACGTGCTCGCCTGGGTCATCTACGCCACCCCGGCCACCAAGGCCATCCCAATCTGCGGTGGCTGGGAGCTGGACGCCTACAACGCCCTCACCAGTCAGGGCATCATTCTCAGCGCCTACGGACCAGGCCCTTAACCCCGCCAGATGGTCTGCTCCCAACTCGTTGCGACTTGATGTTGACAACGTTCACTTTTGAGTGCACCATAGGAGATGTAAACAACGTATACATAAGCGAGGCCAGCCCAGCGGAGGGCAAGACCTCAGAAGCAGGTGGACGAGATGACGTTTGACACTCACGCGCTCAACGTGGCAATCGCGGGTCTCGGGATCTCAGCGGCCGTCGCGGTGCTGACCGCGCTCGCGATCATCGGGGTTTTCGCCTGGTGGCAGCACGACAAGGCGCAGGCCAAGCCGGTCACCTTCGAGCCAATCCGGCACGAGGAGATCTCCCAGGCGCAGTTGCGTCAGGCCGCGTAATTCCAACGACGCGCCAAACCGACTTCAAGGCCCGGTTCGCAGCTCACCATAAAGCCGCGGGCCGGGCCTTCGCGCATCAGTGCCCGGGCGGACTCAGCAACGAGTTGGCTCGCGCCAGCAGCGCATCGATCGGACCGGGCTCTAGTTCAGGCTCGGCTTCCGGTACGGGCGGAGGCGGAGGAGGCGGAGGCGGAGGCGGCGCCTTAGCCCGTCGCCACGAGACCCCTGCCACGACCAGCAAGATCACGAAGATGATCAGGCCAGCGACCACGAACAGGTTCCAGGTGAGCAGTTGCCACCCCTGCAACTGCAGCACGTTGTAAGACAGCGGCGGCCGCACGAACCACCCGACCAGACCCCGCTGCGGCACGTAGGCATCAGGCCCGCTGTAGTCCCACGGCCAGGCACCGAAGATCAATGTCACGACGACCGCCCCCGCGAGGAACAGCCAGCGTCGCCAGGTCTGGCTGGCCATCAGCTCGCCGGCCAAGAGCGCGATGAACGGGATGATCCAGACCCAGTGGTGATCCCAGCTGATGGGGGAGACCAGCAGGCTGGTGATCCCGACCAGAACCCAGCCGTGCACCTGCTTCCCGGCCCGCACCAGCAGCGCGGCACCAGCGATGCCAAGCAAGGCGACCCCGGCCGCGATCGGGAGCCAGATCGGCTGAGCGGCCACCCCGCCGCCGGTCTGCCGCGCGATCATGCCCAGCAGGGACTGGTTGACCAGCGCATCGACGCCGCCGGTGCGTCCTGGCCGGACGAAGTAACCGCTGAGCCAGTACGAGATCGACGGCTGGGGCAGCACGATGAACCCGATAGTCACCGTGGCCGCGAACCCGGCGGCCGCCGCTGCCGCCTGCCTGATCTTCCCGGCCGCCAGCAGGTACGGGATGAACAGCAGCGGGATCAGCTTGATCCCGGCGGCCAGGCCGACGCCGATGCCCTTCCAGCGCCACTCATCGTTCCTGGTCAGGTCCCAGACCACCAGCAGCAACAGCAACGGCTCGATCTGCCCGAGGAACAGCGCCTTGGTCACCGGCTCGGTCCACAGCGCGAACGCCCCGATGGCCAGCGCCATCGCCGCCCGGCCGAGTCCGCGCCGGCCCATCGCGCCCAGCGTGAGCCAGGCGGTAATCGGCAGCGAGAGCAGGCTGGCAATGGTCATCATCCAGCGCAGAACCGACCAGCTGAGATAGGAGAACGCGGCGAAGACGATCCCGGCGAACGGCGTGTAGGTGAACTTGACCGTGGGGCCGAGCTGCCACTTGTAGAGGTAGATGGGCAACTGCCGGGTGACCAGGCCGGCGTCGTTGTAGACGTTCAGGTCATACCAGTTGAGCAGTTCGCCGGTGTGAATGACCGCGTCGGTCAGATACGCGGTGAGCGAGGTGGCGAACAAGAGCACCGCGACGACCACGCTGGCGATGCCGAGCGTTCGGTTCCACGACAGGGACCGACGCCAAGACGGGTTCTGCGCATCGGTGCTGCCCAGCTCCGCCTGTACCTGCACCGGACGTATCCTCCTCGGCTCGCCATCCCCGGGACGAGCGCGTCCGGATCGGAGGTGCGACAACTACCAAGCGTAATGGTTACTTCACTTTAAGTACTGCATTTGAACTCGGGATCAGCTCACCGATCACCGTGCCGCCGGGTATCTCGCCCGCGATCAGCAGGCCTCCGGAGGTTTGCGCGTCAGCGAGCAGCAGCAGTTCCTCTTCCGGCAAGTCAGAGAAATCTGCGTGCGGTGCGACCCACGCCAGGTTACGCCGAGTCCCACCCGGTATGTGACCGTTCCTGAGCGCTTCCCGCGCGCCTTCGATAAACGGCACCCGGCTGTGATCGATCACCACCGTGACCCCGCTTGCCCGGCCCATCTTGAACGCGTGCCCGAGCAGCCCGAACCCGGTCACGTCGGTCGCGCACCGGACGCCGGCCGCCAGCGCCGCCCGGCTGGCTTCGGCGTTAAGGGTGGTCATCACGTCGACGGCGGCCTCGCTGACCGCGCCGGTCGCCTTATGCAGGGAATTCAGCACGCCGGTGCCCAGCGGCTTGGTGAGCGTCAGCGGCAGTCCGGGCTGGGCCGCGTCGATCCGCAGCAACCGGGCCGGGTCAGCAAGCCCGGTCACCGCCATCCCGTACTTCGGCTCCGGGTCATCGATGCTATGACCGCCCGCCACGTGGCATCCGGCCAGCCGGGCGATCTCCAGCCCGCCGGCCAGCACCTCCGCCGCCAGTTCGGCACTGAGCAGTTCCCTGGGCCAGCCCAGCAGGTTGAGCGCGACCAGTGGCTCGCCGCCAACCGCGTAGACATCGGATAGCGCATTGGCGGCAGCTATCCGTCCGAACGTGCGAGCGTCATCGACTACCGGGGTGAAAAAGTCGGCGGTGGCTACGACCGCCCTGGTCGGGCTGATCTGGACGACAGCAGCATCATCGCCATGCTCTACGCCGATCAGCAGGTCAGCCGGCCGATGCTCGGGTACCAGCGCGGCTATCGCCTCCTCCAGCTCACCCGGCGGGATCTTGCACGCGCAGCCGCCGCCGCGCGCGTACTGAGTCAGCCGCACTGCCGATGGGTTACCCATTGCTGAACTGTAGCCAACTGCCGCTTGCGTCCACTGAACCCGGCATGGTGGCATATCCGCCAGGGTGCAGCGTCGTAATGGAGGCGGGGAAATGAGCAGTTCAGTCCTGGCAGAGCGGGCCGAAATCGAGGCCAAGGTCGGCGGTCGCACGCTTTGTGACCTGTTGAAGACGACGGCAGCACTGTACGGCGACCTGCCTGCTTACTCCGACCGGGACGGCGACGACCCGTGGCGGACGGTGACCTGGAACGAGTTCCGCGAATCGGCCCTCCGGCTGGCCGCCGGGTTCGTCAAGCTCGGGCTTAAGCCGGGGGAGCGGGTCGCGATGATGCTCCCGAACCGCTACGAGCACGTGCTCGCCGACCAGGCGATCGTGCACGCGGGCGGGGTGCCGGTGACCGTCTACGCGACGCTGGCGGCCGACCAGATCAAGTACGTGGCCGGCGACTGCGATGTCCGGATCGCGGTGCTCGACGGCGTCACCGAGCTGACCAGGTGGCAGCCGCTGCTCGAAGATCTGCCCGGCATCATCAAGGTGATCGTGCGCGACGCGCAGGCTTGCCCGGCCGATGATGAGAAGTTCATGACCTGGGCCGACTTCGTCGCGCTCAGCGACCGGGCTGCCCAGGACGGCACGGCCGACGAGGTCACCAGCCGCATCGACGCGATCGGCTCTGACGACCCGGCGACCCTGCTCTACACCTCGGGCACCACCGGCAACCCCAAGGGCGTAGTGATCACGCACGCCGCCATCCTGTATGAGTGCACGACCGCCGAGATGGGCGGCAGCACCCAGATGCACGTCCGGTGGGTGTCCTACCTGCCGCTGGCCCACATCGCCGAGCGAATGTTCAGCCTCTACCTGGCCTCCTACAGCGCCGGGCACAGCTACTTCTGTCACAGCACCACCGACCTGGTGAAGACGGTCAGTACGGTGAAGCCGACGGCGTTCTTCGGCGTGCCCAGGGTCTGGGAGAAGATCCAGGCCGGCATCAAGTCGCTTCTCACCATGGAGCAGGACGAGTCGAGGAAGGCCGCCGTCGCCGCCGCGATGGACGTCGGCCGCCGGTACGTCGAGGCCTGCCAGTACGGGCAGAGCCCCTCGCAAGAGCTGGCCGCCCAGTTCGCCGAGGCCGATGCCAACGTGCTCGGCCTGATCAAGAGCCTGCTCGGACTAGGCGAGGCCACCGTCGTCGTCAGTGCGGCCGCCCCGCTGCCGCCCGAGGTCGGAGCCTTCTTCGCCGGACTCGGCATGAAGATGCTCGACGTCTACGGGATGACCGAGACCACCGGGGCCTTCACCACCAACACCCCAGACGCGTTCAAGCTCGGCACGGTCGGCCGCGCGATCCCCGGCATCGAAGTCAAGATCGCCGAAGACGGCGAGATCCTGGCCCGCGGTCCGCTCAACACTCCTGGCTACCTGAATCTGCCCGGCCAGACCGCCGAACTGCTGGACGAGGACGGCTGGCTGCACACCGGCGACATCGGCACGATCGACGACGACGGCTTCGTCTCGGTGATCGACCGCAAGAAGGAACTGATCATCACCTCCGGCGGCGAGAACATCTCCCCGGCCGCCGTCGAGAACGTGCTGGTCGCTCACTCGCTCATCGGCCAGGCCCTGGCCTTTGGCGACAAGCGCAAGTTCGTCGTCGCCCTGCTGACTTTGGACGGTGAGGTCGCCCCGGCCTGGGCCAAGGCCCGCGGCATCGAGGCGACCTCACTGGCCGAGCTAGCCGACAACGATCAGGTGCTGGCTACCGTCAGCGAGGCGATCGCCGAGGCCAACACCCAGCTCGCCCGGGTCCAGCAGGTCAAGTGCTGGCGGCTGCTCCCGGTTGAGTGGACGGCCGAGAGCGAGGAGCTGACCCCGACGTTCAAGCTCAAGCGCCGGATCATCCACCGCAAGTACGCCGACGTCATCGACTCGCTGTACGCCGAAGGCGAGGAAGGCTAGCCCGAGACCCGGCCAGGGCTGATCCTCGCCAGGTTCGTCTGGGTCGGCACCCAGGCCGAACCCTGCGTGACGTAGATCTGCCAGCATGGCTCACCGCACGAGCCAACACCGGAGACCTGCCCGACGGGCCGCCCGGTCGCCAGGCTTACCCGCAGCACGGCGGTGGCTCGATAGCTTGCGTCGCGCAGGAACCAGATCGAGTTCCGGTCCACGGCGAGGAAGTTAAGGCTGAGATCGCCGGTCGGGTCATAGCGAGCGGCGCTGTAGACCTTGGTGATCCGGCCGGTCGCCGGATTGACTCGCGCGACGTTCTCGCCGCCGTCGAACGCCCACAGCGACCTGTCGGCGTACACCAGCGAGTCGGTATCGGCCAGGTCGGCCGGGTCGCTGGAGTTGACCCAGGTGAGCTTGAACCTGCCGACGAAACCGCTCACCCCTGATTTCCCGGCGTACCAGATACCGTGCGCGGTCGCCGCTATGGCCGAGACGCCATACGCCGGCCCGCCGTGGGTCAAGAGAGCCAGCGACGACGGATCAAACCGCACGAAATCCGTCCCGCTCCCGTGGCCGCACGCTGCCCAGAGCTCGCCACCGCCGAAACTGATCGTCCCGCAATGAGGTATCAGGTTGGTGCTCGCGATCTTCCGGCCGGTCACCGGGTTGAGCTTGACCAACTGGCTCTTGATGTGCGGCCGCTTGACCGCCAGCAGCGCCCAGACGGCCCCCGCTCCAGCCGTGAGAGCCGTGAGCCCGGCCAGATGCCTGCGCAACATCACCCGGTCACTGCGCGGGTCGATCCTCGCCAGCGTGCCGCCATAGGTCATCACCCAGACCTGACCGCGCAGGCCACCCACCGCATCGACGATGTCAGAATCACCGGGCCCGTGCCCGCGACCGGGGATCCCGATCCGCGCCCTGATCGCGAGGCCGTGCTCGCTGCCGGCCGTCGTGGATGGGCGTTCACTGCCGCCGGGCCGCAACGCATACGGCACCGCGACCGCCGCCACGGCAACCGCTCCGGCGGCGGTCGCCGTCACCAGTCGCCGGGCCCGGCCGACGGCCGCCTGCCTCCGCCGCTCAGTGAACCGCCGCCAGGCCACCCCGGACTCGACCGGCCGGTCCGCATACCCGGCCAGTGCCGCTTCAAGCCGACGCTCAAAGTCGATGTCATTCATCCGCGTTCTCCTCCCGGCGCGATCTCGGCTGGCTCATCGAGCCACTCACGTAGCAGGCGCAGCGCCTTGTGCGTCTGGCTCTTGACCGTCCCGACCGACACCCCGAGCGCATCGGCGGTCTCGGCCTCCGACAGCCCGGCCAGATAGCGCAGCACAACGCAGGCCCTTTTTCGATACGGCAACGTCTCGATAGCCTGCCGAAGCACAACCGCCACGTGCGGCTCGTCTGCACTTTGCGGCGAATCGTCCAGCTGATCGAACCCGCCCCGCACCAGCGCCCGCCGCTCGCTAACCCGCCGCCGAACCGCCGCCCGCCCGAGATTCACGACAGTGCGATGCAAGTAAGCCGGCGCCGCCTGCGGATCCCGCAGCCACCCCCACCGCCGCCACAACCGCAAGAACGCGTCCTGCACTAACTGCTCAGCCAGCGCCCAGTCCCCAACCAATCCGAACGCGGTCCGCACCAGTCGCGGATACCAAGCGAAGAACAACCCCTCGACCGCCACATCCCGGTCACGCGAATTGGCCAGTCGATCGTCGACCGATTCCTGGTCGCTCGGTAGTGATTCGCTTGGGCCGCCGCGCTCCAGGCCTCCGGTTCCGTCGCTCACGCCCTAAGGATGCGCGAGGCGGCCAAGAAGTTGCCGCGCGAAACCCGGGCAGCGACGAGGCGGCCTGGGGGTGGTCCGTGCCGCGGCGCGGGGTGCGCCCAAGCGCGGTAGGACCAATCGCCAGGGCTAGAGTGCGGCGTGGAGGCGTCTGGGCACCTGGTGGTCCCCCCGGTCTTCAAAACCGGCGGACGGCGCACAGCGTCGTCGGCGGGTTCGATTCCCGTCCGCCTCCGCCAACCCAACGCCGCACACCGTCGGACGACCAGATGAATCCGCATATTCATCCTCGGAATTCCTGATGAATCCGCATATTCATCCGATGGGTTATGTTGATCATGATGGCTAACGGGTTACTGATGGTGCTATTGGGGACCGTGTGACTGCAGCGCACTGAGGAGATCGAAGTCAGTCCGAGCGACGCGCAAGGAATCCCGCCGACCCAGCCAACCTGCTACAGAAAGTATGGATCGCCTGCCAAACAGCGCTACTGGTCCTCCGTCGGCACCGTCATTGACGTCGTTTGCTCGGTCGGCGGGTACTTGGTTTGGCCTGGGCTGTACGTCACCGGGCCGGTGTTGAAGACGTCGAAGCCTTCGGTGGAGGCTGGATAGTTGGCTTCGGCGGTGGGGAAGCGCTCGGCGCCGTCGCCGCCGTACGTCTCCGCTGTCGGGTACTGGCTGGGGAACTGGGTGTCGCCGCCGACGTAGGTCTCGGGCGGGCTGGTCGGGTAGGCCGCGGCGGTCTCCGTGGGCTGGAACGGGGAGTAGACCGGACTCGCCGCGCCAAGGCCAGCGCCTCCCAGGCCAGCGCCTCCCAGGCCAGCGCTTCCCAGGTCAGCGCTTCCCAGGCCAGCGCCGGCTAGACCGACGCTCGCTAGGCCGGCGCCCGGGTCGGTACCAGCCTGGTAGACGTTCTGGCCGTAGCGGAGATGGTCTCGGTGGGCGGCGATCGACTGGCGGCCGAGCGCCAGGGCGGCGAAGAACACGATCAGCAGGCCGACTCCCGTGTACGCGGCCACCTGGGTCAGCAGTTGCCTGGTCGGCGACGTTGCGATCGGATCGCCGACCGAGTTACTGGCCGCACTGTTCATCACGAACATCACGTCGCGGCCGACCACGAACCAGATCCCGGCTGCGGCGGCGATCACGGCGGCGAACCCGCCGAACCAGCGCGTCCTGGTGGCGAGCACGACCAGCCCGGCTAGCAGTACCACCGCGCCGGGCAAGACCGAGGCATACACCCTGACGGTCGTCAAATGCCACACCACGTCTGGCGTGAAGCCGGAATGGAAGTACGGCCCTATGAACAGCGCCAGGCCTCCCCAGGCGCCGAGCAGGACGAGTGCGAGCCCGGACACGCTGCCCCTGCTTCGCGACATTGGCACGGCACTGACCATTTCTGCTCCCGTATATCTCACTATCAGCGCATCAAGCGTTGCACAACAGTACGCAAGACGCGGGATTTGGGATAGCGAGCAGGCCGTGTCGCGCCAGCCGGGGACGGTATGGTCGCCGTCGTGAACGATGCCCGCAGGCTGGTGCCGAGGACCGATGCGGTTATGACCGATCCACGCCTGGTTTCAGCCGAGCACAAGCTCGGCCGGGCACTGGTCAAAGACGCCGTGCACCGAGCTCAGCAGCAGTGCCGGGACGGCTTGATCGGCCCGGACGACGTTCCTGACGCTGCTGTAGCTGGGCTGCCGCCGCACGCGGCCAGCCTGACGCCGGTCTTGAACGCCACCGGGGTGCTGCTGCACACGAACCTCGGGCGGGCGCCGCTGTCGACCGCCGCCAAAGCCGCAGTTCAGGCCGCTGCCGGAACCAGCGACCTCGAGTTCGACCTGGCTACCGGGGCGCGCGGGAGGCGCGCGGCCAGCATGCTCGCCGCGCTGGCCGCCGCAGTGCCCGACGCGCAGGCCGTGCACGTGGTGAACAACAACGCCGCCGCGCTCGTGCTGGCCGCTACAGCGCTGGCAGCCGGCCGGGAGATCGTGGTCAGCCGGGGCGAGCTGATCGAGATCGGGGACCGGTTCCGGCTGCCCGACCTGCTGACCAGCACCGGCGCGATCATCCGCGAGGTCGGCATGACGAACCGGACGACCGTGGCCGACTATGCGGCGGCGATCGGCGAGCGGACGGCGTTCGTGCTGAAGGTCCATCCGTCTAACTACCGGATCGAGGGGTTCACTTCGAGCGCCAGCGTCACCGAAGTCGCCGGTCTCGGCGTGCCGGTCATCGGCGACATCGGGTCCGGCTTGCTAACGCCGCACCCGAAGCTGCCCGACGAGCCGGATGCGGCGACCTGGCTGCGGGCCGGGGCGGCGCTCGTGACCGCGAGCGGGGACAAGCTGCTCGGCGGGCCGCAGGCCGGGCTGCTGTTGGGTCGGGCCGATTTGATCAGCCTGCTGGCCCGGCACCCGCTGGCGCGGGCACTGCGGATCGACAAGCTGACCGTAGCCGCGCTCGAAGCAACGCTCACCGGTCCGACGGTTCCGGTGCTGCAAGCACTCTCCGCCGATCACCGGGAATTTGCCGATCGGGCGAAACGCATTGCGAAGGTCTTGGTCACCGCTGGAATCGAGGCTCGCGCGGTCGACTCCCAGGCCGCGGTTGGGGGCGGCGGCGCACCGGGCGTGCCGCTGGCCAGTGCGGCGGTGAGCCTTCCGGCGCCCTTCACCGAGGCGCTGCGCAATGGGCAGTCGGTGCGGACCGGCGAACATCCCGCCGTGGTCGGCCGGGTATTCGACGGACAGCTGCTGCTCGACCTCTACGCGATCGACCCCGACGACGATGATCGGCTGGCCGCCGCCGTGCTCGACGCGCATCGTCTGGGCTGACCCGCGATGCAAGTTATCGCGACCGCCGGGCATGTTGATCACGGGAAGTCGGCGCTGCTGCGGGCGCTGACCGGGATGGAGCCCGACCGGTGGGCCGAAGAACGCCGCCGGGGCATGACGATCGACCTCGGCTACGTCTGGATGCGGCTGGCCGGAGGAGAACAGCTGGCGTTCGTCGACGTGCCCGGGCATGCCCGGTTCGTGCCGAACATGCTCGCTGGGGTCGGTCCAGTCCCAGCCGTGCTGTTCGTCGTGGCGGCCGACGGCGGATGGATGCCCCAGTCCGCTGAGCATCTGGCGGCGATCGACGCACTGCGGATTGCCAGGGGAGTGCTCGCCGTGACCCGGGCCGACCTGGCCGATCCGGGGCCGGCGATGGCGCAGGCGCGCGAGGTGATCGGGCGGTCGAGCCTGGGCCAGGTTCCGGCGGTCGCGGTGAGCGCGGTGACCAGGCAGGGGCTGGACGAACTCCGGGCGGAACTGGCGCTGCTGGCGGACGGCCTGCCTGATCCTGACCCGCTGTCACCGGTGCGGATCTGGGTCGACCGGGCGTTCAGCATCACCGGCGCCGGGACCGTGGTCACCGGAACTCTGCCAGCGGGTCAGGTCCGCCGGGGCGATGAGCTGCTGCTCACGCCCGCACAGCGGACGGTCAGGGTGCGCAGCCTGCAGTCGCTCGGTGCGGACGTGCCAGAGGTCGCTGGCGTTGCCCGGGTCGCGCTGAACCTGCGGGGGATCGAAGCCGATCAGGTCGGGCGGGGAATGGCGCTGACGCGGCCCGGCCAGTGGACACTGACGAAGCTGGTCGACGTGCGGATCACGGCTGGCTCGCGGGGGGATCCGGAGGGTCGTCCCCCCGGGCTAGCACAGCAGATCCCGAGGCTGGTCACAGTGCACGCGGGGTCAGCCAGGACGGTGACCAGGGTCAGGATGCTCGACCGGGATCTGGCGAGGTTGTCGCTGCGGGAGCCGTTGCCGCTGCATGTGGGCGATCTGGTGCTGCTGCGCGATCCAGGGGCGGCGGCCGGTCAGGGCGCCGACCAGGCCAGCCTGGAGGGCTGGCCTGGTCTGGTTGGCGCGGTCGTGCTCGATGTGCGGCCACCTGGACTTGGCCGTCGCGGGGCGGCAGCAGCCAGCGTTGCCGAGCTGAGCTCGTGGCCGGATCGGCCGACCGCAGCGGACCTGCTCCGGCGGCACAAGCTGATCCAGGCCGATGACCTAGCCGCGATGGGGCTCCTCGCAGTGACCGAAGGCGCGGGGGGTCGTCCGCCCGCAAGCAATACTGAGTTGCCCGGGCCAGTCGCTCCTGGCTGGTACGTCGATCCGGGCTACGTCGCCGAGCTCACAGGCCGGCTGGCCGACCTCGTCGCGTCTCACGCGACGGCGAATCCGCTGGCCCCCGGCTTGCCGCTCGATGCGGCCCGGACGGCACTGCGCTTGCCGGATCGGCAGCTGACCCGCGCAATGCTTTCTCCCAAAATGAAAGAGTCAGCTGGGTTGATCATGATCACCGCCGAGGCGGCCGGATCGATCGGCGCGGTGGCGCCAGGACCAGCGCAGGGCAGCAGTTCGCTCCCGGCAGCGCTAGCCGACCCCGTGGCGGCGGTCCTGGCCGATCTGGCCGCGAGTCCGTTCAGCGCGCCGGACGCTTCCCGGCTGAGCGAACTAGGGCTGGACGCCAGGGCATTGGCCGCCGCCGCCAGGCACGGGGTGCTGCTGCGGATCGCCGACCAGCTCGTGCTCGGTCCCGGGGCCGACGTGGCGGCCGGCGAGGTGCTGGCCGGGCTGGCGCAGCCGTTCAGCGCCGCGCAGGCGCGGGCCGCGCTCAATACGACCAGGCGGACGCTGATTCCGCTCCTTGAGTACCTGGACCGGCAGAAGATCACCCGGCGGCTGCCCGACGACCGGCGCGAGGTTCGGGCGGTGCGGGCCCGGGACGCGGGCGGGGGATGAAGCGGGCGGGACCCCCTGGAACCCGGGCTAGCGGCTCCGGCTGAACCTGGTCGCGCTCCAGGCGCCGGTCTCCGGCGGCGGCTTGTCGGCCGAGATCCAGCGGGCGATCGCCATGCCGGTCGCCGGAGCGTTGAGTATCCCGGTGCGGAAGTGACCCGAGGTCAGCCAGGCGTTGGCCAGTCCTGGCACCCGGTCGATGATCGGGCGGCCGTCTGGGTGCCTTGGCCGGAAGCAGCACCACTTGTGCGAGACCTGGACGGTGCGCAAGCCGGGCAGGGCAGCCCGCAGGCCGCCGATGATCGCGTCGATGACCTCATCGCGCACCGCCGGGCTCTCGTCGCCGTAGTCGAGCGTGCCGCCGGCCAGCAGGCGGCCGTCTTCGAGCGGGGTCGCGACCGGGACGATCGTGCAGGGCAGGTGAATGCTGACCGGCTCGGTCACCAGCAGGTGACCCTTGACCCGGTCGGAGGGTATCTCCAGCTCCAGGTCGTCGAGCACCGGCGCCTGGCCGGTCGCGAACACGACCGCGCCTGGGCTGATCTGGCCCGCCGACGTCGTGACCGTCTCGATCTTGCCGCCGCGGACGGTAACCCCGGTCGCCGCGACGCCGGTGCCGACGTTAGGCAGCGAGTCGGCCAGGCCGACCAGCGCCCGCAGCGGGTTGATCCGAGCCTGGTGCCTGATCAGCGCGCCGCCGAGATGCCAGGCGAGCCCGGGCACCAGCGCCGCGATCTTGCTGGCGTCCAGCCACTCGACGTTCTTCGGCTGGTGCGCGGCCAGGCCGCCCGGGTCAGGCGCCAGCCCGATCCAGTCGAGTTCGACCAGGCCGAGCCCGCCGGGAGTGACCTGGTCCAGGTAGCGCCAGCGCTCCAGGCTGGCGCGCTCAAGGTCGACGAACGTCTCAGGGTCGCTCCACTGGTGCGGCTCAGGCACCAGGAGGCCGGTCGCGCCGCCAGTTGCTCCTGAGCCGAGACGGCCCGCGTCGATCAGCTGCACGGACCCGAGCCCGGCGTCCTGCACGGCCGCCGCGGTCGCCACGCCCAGGATGCCGCCGCCGACGACGAGGACGTCGGGCCTGGGTTCCGCGATCACGCCGAAGTCGCGGCCGAGCAACTCCCGCTGCTCGGCCGTCAGCTGGTCGCGCCAGATCGCGCCGGTGACCGTCATACAGCCATCCTCCCGTCGGGCGGCGAATTCAGGCCCAGCCAGGACCGGGCGCGCACCACAATAGGCTGTCGGGGAACGAATCGGCCGCCGCGACGCTTGTAACAGAGGTACGAGCGGGGCGAATGATTTGCCAATCCGGCCAGGCGCATGCCGTTTTGCCGGACAATGCCCAGGTAGCTGGATGAAGTTGGCAACGCCCGGAACAAGATCCACAAGTAGGCTGTGGAACATGACGATCATGGGCGACGGGGTTAGGAGGTGGTCATGCTCGCCGACTCTTATGGCCGGGTTGCCACCGATCTGCGAGTCTCCCTGACTGACCGCTGCAACCTGCGCTGCAGCTATTGCATGCCGCCGGAAGGGCTTGACTGGCTGCCCAAGTCGTCGCAGCTCACTGACGACGAACTGATCCGGCTGCTCAAGATCGGAGTCGAGCGGCTCGGGATCACCGAGGTGCGGTTCACCGGGGGAGAGCCGTTGCTGCGGCGCGGGCTGCCCGGCATCGTAGCCAGGACTGCGGAGCTGCGGCCAAGGCCGGAGATCTCGCTTACGACGAACGCGATCGGGCTGGCCAGGCTCGCCGAGCCTCTGCACGCTGCCGGCCTGGACCGGATCAATGTCTCACTCGACACGCTCGACCCGCAGACATTCTTCAAGCTGGCGCACCGGGACCGGCTGGCCGACGTGCTCGAGGGTCTCGCCGCCGCCGCCGCGACCGGCCTCGGCCCGATCAAGATCAACGCAGTGCTGATGCGGGACGTCAACGATCACGAGGCCGTCGACCTGCTCCAGTTCTGCCTGGATCACCAGTATCAACTGCGGTTCATCGAGCAGATGCCGCTTGACGCGCAGCACGGCTGGCGCCGGGAGAACATGGTCACCGCCGATGAGATCCTGGAGATGCTCTCAGCCAAGTTCGAGTTGACGCCCGATGACCCGGCTGGCCGCGGGTCCACGCCGGCCGAGACGTTCTGGATCGAAGGCGGACCGGCCAGGGTCGGCGTCATCGGCTCGGTGACCAGGCCGTTCTGCGGCGCCTGCGACCGGGTCAGGCTGACCGCCGACGGCCAGGTGCGCAACTGCCTGTTCGCCAGGACCGAAAGTGACCTCCGCGCGCCGCTGCGCGCGGGGGCAAGCGACGATGAGCTGGTCGAACGGTGGCGTCAGGCCGTAGCGAGCAAGCTTCCTGGTCACGGCATCAACGACCCCGGTTTCCTGCAGCCGGCCAGGCCGATGTCGGCCATTGGCGGATAGCCGGCTGTCCGCGGTGGTACTCGCGGGCGGGCAGGCCCGGCGGCTCGGCGGCGCCGATAAGCCGCTGATCGAGATCGGCGGCCGGACGCTGGCCTGCGCGGTGATCAGTGCGGCGGCAGCGGCCGGCGCGGATCCGGTGGTGCTAGTCGGGCCGGATCGGCCTGACTTAATGACCGAGCTCACGCGATCCGGGCTGGCCAACCGGGTTGAGCTGACCAGCGAGCAGCCGGCGGGTGGCGGGCCGGTGCCTGGGTTGCGCGCCGGGCTTGACTTG
Organism: Streptosporangiaceae bacterium; assembly: GCA_036501205.1. Classification (GTDB taxonomy): domain Bacteria; phylum Actinomycetota; class Actinomycetes; order Streptosporangiales; family Streptosporangiaceae; genus Chersky-822. Next base: position 20,358 of record DASYAT010000196.1, read on the forward strand.
CTGGCTGCCACCGACTGGGCGCTGCTGCTCGCCGCTGATTTGCCGTTTCTCACCGGGGAACTGCTCGGCGAACTCGTCGCCGCGGCGGATGGGGTCGTCGGCGCGGTGGCGGCCGATGGGACCGGGCGGGCGCAGTGGCTGACCAGTTGCTGGCGGGTGGCTGCACTGCGGGCGGCGCTGGCCGGGTACGAAGGTAACTCGCTGCGGGGGCTGCTGGCTCCGCTTGGCGCCAGTCTGGTGACGATGACGAGTGAGCCTGGGAAGACAGGACTTCCCGGGATGACAGGGCATCTGGGACAGCCGCCGTTCTGGCTGGACTGTGACACGCCGGAGGATGTGCTGGCCGCGCGGAGCTGGATCGCGCCGAAGGGCAGCGCGCGGGAGTGACCCCTCGGCGGTGGGGCGGTAACGACCCGTTGCCGGGCTTAGTTCTACGATCGCTTTGTGATCCGGTCGCTGGCGCCGCTCAGGCGCGGCAGGTTCGGACACCAACCCTGGGCTAACTCAATTTGGGAGCTGTCGTGACCACGCTCGGTGACTGGATCGCGGCGGTCTGCGCCGACCTCGGCATCGACCAGGCCGAGGTGCAGGAGCGCGCGATCTTGGATTTGGCCCGCGACGCGGCGCATCAGGTTGACCGCCCGGCCGCCCCGGTAACCGCGTTCTTGCTCGGATACGCGGTCGGCACCGGGCAGCCACTGGCCCCGACCGCAGCACGCCTGACCCAGCTAGCCGCAACCTGGCCAACCGACCACCCCCAAGCCAGCCCACCGGCCTAGCCAGCCGCCCCTGGCCGGACCAGCCATCCCAGTTGGCCGAGGTTGAGGGCCGAGGGTTGAGCTCGACAGCGGGTCGGTCCGCAGGTCCCGCAGGTCAGTCACATTGAGTGACACAGTGCCCGCGCGCGGCCGCAGTCGCGGATGAGCGTGCCTGCTAGCGCTGCGATCGACGCGCTCGCATCGCGCCGCAGAGTGCATCCAGAAGATGAATGCGCGGATTCATCCGTGAAAAACAGGGTGAAACCGTGCATTCACCTGTTCGATACACGGTCGGCAAGACTCGCAAATCCTACATACCGTCCATATATCCCGTCTCTGGGGACCGCTCCGGCCGCTCGTAGGGGCCGCAGGGCTATCAGGGCACCGCCAACTGACCCGCAGACCGTCTGCCGTTAGAGCTGCGGTGCCGCCAGCTGGCCGTCGAGGGAGTTGCCGACGAGCGTGATGGGCCACCTTCGGCGTCGATGCTTGCGCTATCGAAGTTAACGATATATCGTTGACCTATCGCGACAGTCAATAGAATGGAGAAAGCGATGGAAGACCAAGAGATGGGCGGGCGGATGACAGACCATCCGCACCGTCATGGCGGGAAGAGGTTCAGGGCTGGATACCGATTTGGTGGTCCTGGGCCAGGCTTCCCTGGCGGACGAGGGTTCGACCCCGAGTCCGAAGAGGCCGAATTTGGCGGACCCGGCTTCGGCCGCGGGTTCCACGGTGGCCCCGGGCCGCATGGAATGCCTGGACCGCATGGCGGACCAGGCGACTTCGGCCCTTGGGGCCGGGGCATGCGGCGACGTGGCGGCCGGGCCAAGCGTGGCAACGTACGCGCAGCGGCGCTAGCCCTGCTGGCTGAGGAGCCGATGAACGGCTACCAGATAATCCAGCAGATCAGCGAGCGCAGCGGCGGCCTGTGGCAGCCGAGCCCGGGGTCGGTGTATCCGGCGCTGGCTCAGCTCGAAGACGAGAACCTGATCGCATTGCAGGACACTGACGGTCCTCGGCGCGCGTACGGGCTCACCGATGAGGGCCGAGCCTACGTGGCGGCCCACCCCGATGAGCTCCGAGAGCCGTGGTCAGCGATCGCCGGCGGCGCCGCCAGCGCTGCGGTGGACATGCGGATGCTCGTGCACCAGTTGCAGCTGGCCGCCTTCCAGGTGATCAGCGCGGGCACCGAGGACCAGGTGGCCGCGGCTCGCAAGGTGCTCACCCAGACGCGCCGGGCGCTCTATCGAATCCTGGCCGAGGACGAGCCGACCGACGGCGAGTCCGGCGGGGTCTCCGATGCCCAGCCGACCGACTAGTAAGACCCGAAGCCGGAACTTCCGGCCGAGGACCAAGTACGGCAACCTGGCCGGGCACCGAATCTGTGTCCCGGCCAGGCGTCTGTTCAGTCTGGGGCTATGTGCCCAGTTCACGCCGCCGAAGATGGGATACAACCACGGGGCGCGCGACGAGCGCTAGTTGTGCCACAGGAAACCGGCCCGCGACTAGCAGGCAGGCACAGGACAGGAAACGCGCGCGCGACGGACGGGCAGGCGTACCGCTGAGGGTCGGCGTGCGACGAGCGGGCAGGTGCACCGCTGAGAGCCGGCACGCGACGAGCGGGCAGGTGCGCCGCTGAGAGCCGGCGCGCGACGGGCAGGCAGGTGCGCCGCTGAGAGCCGGCGTGCGACGGGCAGGCAGGTCCGCCGCAGGAAGCCAGTGCGCGACGGGCAGGCAGGTCCGCCGCAGGAAGCCAGTGCGCGGCTGAATGCGGCGGCTGCTGAGGTTTCCGTGGTTGTGGT
>DASYAT010000197.1:0-15872 GCA_036501205.1 Streptosporangiaceae bacterium
CCAGCTTGGCGTCGATGGCCTTGGTGACGTGCCCGGCCGAGACCGTGACCAGGGTTGCCTGGGACTCGGTTGGCTTGGCGCGGTACCACTGGGGCGCGTCCAGCGTGTCGGCAAATCCTACGTAATAGCAATGGATATCGCTGAAGTAGACCCGGTAGGTCCCAGGGGCCAGGCCGCGCAGGAAATACCGGCCCTTGAGGTCAACATTGGCGGTCTGCTGGCTGTTATCGGGATCAGCGGGTATCGCCGTCACGCACGACAGAGCATCGGGGGCGGAGCCGTCGCTGCCGTCGAGTACTACTCCAGAGATACTGCCGCCCGCCTTCAGCCGGGCCTCGACGGTGGAGGTGCGCGGCGCGGTCACCTGGCTTTGGGCCGAGATGGAGCCCAGGTTGGGGGCATGGCGGCCGCAGGGCGAGAAGGAGAGCGAGTAACGACCGGTGCCGAGCCCAGATAGTGAGTAGCGGCCCTGGCTGTCGGTCTTGGCTTCGCTGAACGTCAGGGCGGCCGGATCCTGGGCCTTGACGCAGATCCTCCCGACTGGCTTGCCGGCCGGACCGGTGACGGTGCCTGAGATCGTCGCGCCGGTGCTCAACACGGCGTCGATCCCGGTGGTGTGCTGGCCCGTTTTCACGGTGACCAGAGTGGCGGTGCCGGTCGTGGTTCGGCGGTTGTACCACTGCGGGCCGAATGGCGGGCTCGGGAGGTGGTGGCAGTCGCTGTACTGCAGGATGTATTGCCCGGCCGACAGGCCGCCGATTCGGTAGTGTCCGCCGCGCCCAGTCATCGTCGGATTTCCGGGGATGTCTAGCAGCGCCTTCGTTTTGGGGTTGGCGATCAGCACGCACATGTTGCCCAGCGGATGCCCGGCCCGATCAGTGACAGTTCCCGAGATCGAACCGCCGTGGCCCAGATTGAAGTCGACGGTCTCGGTGACGCCAGGCAGAGTGGAAAGGAAACTTGCGGTCGTGTTGTCGGGCGCTGACCTGAACCAGGACGGCGCATAGCGGCTACCACAACCGGCAAAAAGTTGATATGGCCCTGGGGTCAAGTTTGTTATCCGGTACTGCCCAGCGCCGTTCGTAGTGACGTTGGTGCCAACGAAGGGATCGATAACGCCGGTGTCCTGGAGCGGGATCAGGCCGACGCAGGCGCCGCTGAGCGGGTGCCCTGACCTGCTGGCGACCGTGCCGACGACGGTGGCGCCCGACTGCATGACCGCGCTGATGCCAGTGACGACCTTGCCTGGTTTGAAGTTGATCTGGGTAGCGGTCTGGTAACCGGGCTGGTCCTTGTAGTACTGGCCGATCACGCTTTCGGTGTTGCCGCAGCCGCCGGCGAAAGAAACGGGGTACTTCGCTGGATGGATGCCGAGGATCTTGTACCGGCCGTCTGGCCCCGTCTTAGTCTTGTCCCCGTCACCTAGGATCTCGACGCAGATGCCCTTGAGCGGCCGGCCATGAGAGTCGGTGACGTGACCTGCGACCCCGGAACCCGGTCGGAGTAGGACGCGGTATCCACGGAGAATCTGGCCGGACTTGACCTTCAGGGTTCGATCTGTCGGCCGATAGAGGCTGGCCTTCTTCTGACCGCAAGTCGGGTCGATCTGCAGGTCGAAGCGGCCCTTGGCCATGCCCTTGAGTTCGAAGCGGCCGTCCTTGGCCGTGGTCGTGAAGGGGCCGGGCGGGCCGGAGAGGAAGATTTCACCGAAGGAGAAGGCGCTGAGGCACACTCCGCCCAGCGGCCGATGACCGGTGCTTTCGGTCTTGACCGTGCCCGCGAGGAGTGCGCCTGGCCGCATGACGGCGTCGATGCCGGTGGTTGTCCGGTGCCCGACGACCTTGACTGCCTTCGCATGGCGCGCCGACGTGCCTGGCCACCACTCCGGCTCGTAGTTTCCTTTGCTGCCGCAACCGAGGTAGAAGACGACGGTGTACTCATTTGGGTACAGTCCGCCGATCGTGTAGCGACCTTGCGCATTCGTCCGAGCCTGCTCTGACTGACCGAAGAAGGCGCTGACCGCTGCGCAGATTCCGCCGAGAACCTTGCCCGAGGCGTTCCGCACGACGCCGGTGATCTGCGCGCCGTGCCTCAGTTCGGCGTTGATCCCTGGAGTGTCATGATCCGCCCGCACGCGGACCTCCACCGCTTTAGACGATGGGTAGAGCGAGTCATCTCGGGGATACCACTGCAGCAGCCAGTTGCCCCGGTTCTGGCATTGCCGGGCATCGGCGGTGAAGGCCACGTAATAGCGGCCTGGCCGCAGATCCGTGAGCCGGTAGCGGCCGGAGTTCGAGGTAGTGACGAACGGACCGCCGTACGTTGGGTCGCTGACCGTGACACAGATGCCGCTCAGCGGATGGCCGTCGCCGAGGACGCGGCCGGAAATGCTGCCCCGCGATGCGTCCGGGGTGATGCTGGCCGGCCGGGCCAGCAGCCGGCCGTTGCGCATCAGCTTCGGCTTGAAGGGAGCCTGGCGGCGAGCGCTCGGCTTGGCGGATGTCTGGGTCGTGTACCCGGATTGACCATCGCGGAGCAGGATCTTATGGCCAGGGCCCGCAGCCGAAGCCAGGCCCGCCGGGATCAGTGCGGCCATCAGACCTGCGGCCACGGAGGTGGCGACGACTTTTACCGGGACTCGCCGCATCGCTTGGCTCCGCTTCGTTCGCCATTGACCAGGGCAACCGATCGGATCATAGAGCCGGGCTACGACATTTACGGGGTAGCGCACAATTCCTTGACAATCTGGTAACCCAGATGTCAGGCAAGATCGCGTTAAGTAGGACAAGACCTACTAGCATGCGCACATGAGCCAGGCGGACCATGGATTTGCCCAGCCAAGTCCGGGCAGGGAGGTCATGCGCCTTGACGAAACGTCCGGCGACCTGGAGTGGTCTGACCTGAGGTCGGCGGCCGGCTGGCTGCGCAGGCACGCGGTAGGGTTCGGCGCGACCGTGATGATCGTGCTCGAACTGGTGTGGAAAGCCCAGTTCCTCAGCACGCTGTACTTCACCCAGGACGACTTCGCCGTTCTCGAGTTGGCGGTCGAGCACTCGTTCAGCTGGAGTTACCTGACCTTCATCGGCTCCGAGCATCTGAATATCGGCCTGCGGGCGATCGCCTGGGGGATGGTCAGGGTGTCCACGCCGTACAACTGGGGCGTGGCATCGGCCGTCACCCTGGCCTTCGTGGCGGCCGCGAGTTACGCCGCCTACCGGCTGCTGCGGAACCTGTTCGGCCCGCGGCCGATGATCTTGGTGTTGCTCGCCTTCTACCTGCTGTCGCCGCTGACTGTCCCCGACCTCGGGAGCTGGACCACGGCCGCGGAGTCGGTCCCGCTGCAACTCGCGATCTTGATGGCGCTGAACTCGCATGTGTCCTATGTCAGGACCAGGCGCTGGTGGCACCTGGTCTTCGCGGTGTTCTGGGTCGCCTTCGGCCTGATGTTCTTCGAAAAGGGCCTGGTGCTGCCTGTCCTGCTGTTCGCGGTCACGGCCGCCTTCCTGACCGATCGCCGGACGCTGCTGGCCGGGATCTTGCGCAGCCTGGTCAAGTACTGGCTGGCGTGGGCGATCTACGTCGCGCTCGACGTCGGCTACGCGATCTTGCTGATCATCTCGCTGCGCACCTCGGGGGCGGTGCCGAAGTCGCCGACCTCGGCCTCCGCCGTGCTGTCGCTCTTCGGCGGCGTGCTGAAGGAGAGCTTCCTGCCCGGAGCGCTGGGCGGGCCGTGGCAGTGGCTGCCGGCCCCGGACAGCTCGTATTCGCTGGCCGCGCCGCCGACCGTCCTCGCCTGGGTATCGGTCCTCGTGGCCGTGATCGTCATCGTGGCGAGCGTGCTGGTGCGGCGGATCGCCTGGCGCGCCTGGGCGATCTTGGTCGTGTGGATCGCGCTGGCTGATGTGCTGCCGCTAGTGATCGGCCGGCTGGACGTGTTCTCCGCGGGCCTGCTTTCGCTCCAGACGCGCTATGTCGCCGACGCGATGCCGGTGTTGATGGTCTGCCTCGGCTTGGTCTTCCTTCCGCTGGTCATCGCGCGGCCGCGCCGGGCTGAGGTCCCCGTCACGCACACGACGGCGACGGTGCTGGCGCCTGGGCGGCAGGCGTATTCGCGACCCGCCGTGCCTCAAGCTCCTGGACCGCAAGTTGCAGTGAGCGGCCATCGGCGGCAGCCCGAGCGTGAGGCCGTCCAGACCGTTCGCACGTTCGGGGCCGTCCTGCTTGGCCTCTTCTTGTTCGGCTCGATCTGGTCGGTGCAGGCCTACGAGAACGTCACCAACGGGGACATCGCCAAGACGTATATAGCGAACGCCAGGTCGGCGGTCCAGCTCGTGCCGCCGCGCACGCGCGTGCTCGACGTTGGCGTGCCGAACGACATCCTTGAGGGTTTGTTCGGATCCATCAATATGCAGTCGCGGGTTATCGGCGATGACGTCAGCAATAAGCTCGACAAGAAGCTGATCTGGATTTCCAAGCCACAAGGCACGATTGACGGGCTGCGGATGTTCGCGGACAACGGCCAGATGGTCGTGGCGCAGGTGCTCGGTGCAAGCAGCCTGCCGGCGCCTGCGACTTGCTGGCCCACTAAGAACCATCAGATCGTCGTGCAGCTGTTCGCCGTTTCGCCGCCCATCACCACCATGGTGCGACTCGGGTACATCTATTCCGGATCGGTCCCCGGGCAGATCGAGGTGACGTTCGGCTCGTCTGAGAAGACGATCACGGTCAAGCCTGGCCTGCACTCCGCGTATGCGGCGCTGACCGGCGAGGCTAGCGAGATCACCGTGCGAAACCTAGGCCCGGGCAAGATCTGCATCGGTGATGCCCAGGCGGGCAACCTCGCGCCGGCCACGTCGGGCCCGGTGCTTCCCCCTATCTCACACTAGTCCTACTTTAGCTACCTGAAAGATAGGAAAATCTCACCGTCAGGCGGGAACGGTTTCGAAACGTGGGCCGTTGCTCCCTGCGGAGGGATATATGCGCATTCTGGCTCGCAAGGGTTGGCTGACCTATTCGACCGCTGCCGTCCTGATCCTGGCTGGGGGTGTCACTCCGGCTGGGGCGATGTTAAGAGCACCGGGGCGAGCAGGCCCGTGCCCGGCTGCGCATCCGAAACCGGTCTCGCCCGGGACCAAGAACACCATGCTCAACGGCGTCGCGGTGACGACCGGCTGCATCGCGTGGGCGGTTGGCTCGTACTCCGATGGCGGCAGGTCGGCGCGGCTGCTGATCGAGCGGTTCGACGGGCATCAGTGGGTCGTCCAGCCCACGCCGGTACTGAACGGGCAGCTCAGCGACGTCGCCGCTGTTTCGCCGGACGACGCCTTTGCCGTGGGGTTCAGCGGTCAGCGGTCCCTGATCCTGCACTGGGACGGCAAGAGCTGGCAGATGATCGCGAGCGGGGTCAGGGAGAAGCACAGCCCGCTCAGCGGCATAGCCATGACGTCGCCGACCGATGCGTGGGCGGTCGGGACCACGCCGGACCGGGCCGGGCGTACCAAGACGCTCACGGTGCACTGGAACGGCCGGCACTGGGCGGAGGTGCCGAGCCCGAACGGCGATCATCAGCAGATCAACGTGCTCAACTCGGTGACCGCGATCTCGGCTAAGGACGCCTGGGCGGTCGGGCTGAGTGAAGGCCTGACCGAGGAGTCGCTCATCCTGCACTGGAACGGGCAGAGCTGGAAGCGGGTCAAGGATGCGCCGACGCCGGGTGCCGGGAGTTCTCTGGACGCAGTGACCGCGCTGGACGCCAACGACATCTGGGCGATCGGCAACAGCCACATGCAGCATCACGACTCCTTCCAGACGTTCATCGAGCACTGGACCGGCTCAAGCTGGCGGCGGGTCGCTAGCCCGGCCCCGGCCGGGAATCTCGGGATCAACATGACCGGCGTCGCGGCGGCTTCGCCCGATCAGGCCTGGGCGGTCGGCTATTACCTGATCAAGGGCAAGCACATGGTGATCGCTTAGCGCGGCAGGACGAGGGCGTCGACGGCGATCGCGCCGTGGGGGCCGCAGATCAGCGGGTTGACGTCGAGGGCTTCGAGGTGGTCGCCGAGTTCGGATGCGAGTTCGGCGATGGCCACGATCGAGGTCGTGATCGCGTCCAGGTCGGCGGGAGCGGCTCCTCGGTGACCGGCCAGGAGCCTGGTTACCTTGAGGCTGGCGAGCAGCCCGGCGGCCTGCGTCTTGGTGAGCGGGGGAAGAGCGACCGCGCGGTCGGCGATCAGCTCGACCAGGACGCCGCCGGCCCCGACGACGACCAGCGGGCCCAGGTCGGGGTCGCGGACGAGGCCGAGCGCCAGCTCGACGCCGGCTGGGATGGTCTGGCAGATGAGGGCGGCCGGGCCGAGGCGTGCGGCCAGGTCGGCGTAGGCGGTTTTGAGACTGGCCTCATCGGGGATTGCGAGCTTCACGCCGCCGGAGTCGGTCTTGTGGGCGACCCCGGGCTCGTCGGTTTTCAGTACGACCGGGTAGCCGATGCGGCCGGCGGCGGCTGCAGCGGCGGCTTCGTCGGTGACGCGTTCGGTCTGAGCGGTCGCCAGGCCGTACTCGGCTAGGAGCTGGAGCTGGGTCTGGCCGGAGTCGGCGATCGAGTCGAGCAGGCGCAGGGCGCGGGCCTTGCGAGCTGGATTTGGGGCCGGTGCTGCGGCTGGGTCTTGACTGGCGCCGCGCGCAAGCAGGTGCTTGAAGGCGAGCAAGCCGGTGCGCATGCTTTCCAGCACGGGGATGTCGCTGCGGCGCAGCAGTTCCGCCGTCTCGGGGTCGATCGCGCTCGGCAGGTTGCTGATCACCGCGACCGGCTTGCCGGTGCGACGCGCGACATCGAGCACGGCCTGCTGGTAAGAGTCGTCGCCGTCGAGTTCGGTGACGAGGTCGACCGCGAGCGCCACCGCATCGATTGACTCGTCGTCGGCGAGCGCTTGCAGGCAGTCGCCGAAGAGTTCTCTCGGGCTGCCGCCCGTTCCCCAGACGTCGAGCGGGTTCGTCGGAAGCAGGCCGGGATCCAGCAGCTCGACCAGCCTCGCCTGGGTCCGCTCGGAGATCTGCGCGAACGGGACGCCGAGTTCGTCGGCGATGTCGGCCGCGTGCGCGCGTTCGAGGCCGGAATCGTGCACCGTTGCGATTCCGCGGCGGGGTCCGGGGGGTCGTCCCTCCGGGTTAGCACGGCCTCGACCGGCCCCCGCAGCGGGTTTCACCAGCCGCCTGGACTTGGTCAGCAGCGCGAACAGCTCGGCCGTATCGGCTAGTTCGGCCAGGTCGGAGACTCGATGAATTCCGTAATGGCGGACCAGGGCCTCCCAGCCGGCGCCGGAGCCGGCGAGCGCGCCCGAGTGAGCGGCCACCATCGCACGGCCGCTGGCGGACTGGCCGGCGGTGAGCAGGATGACGGGCACGTCGCGTTCGGCGGCGACGTCGAGTACGGAGCGGAGCTTGTCCGGCTCTCGGATCGCTTCGAGCACCAGGGCGAGCACCTTGGTCTCGGGCTGGGCCAGCGCGTACTCCAGGTAGGACGGAGCGCTGGTGACCAGCTCCTGGCCCGAGGAGACCGTGAGCGTGAAGCCGAAGGCGCGCCGGGTGCGCAGCAGGGCGGAGAAGACCGAGCCTGAGTGCGTGACGAGGGCGATCGAGCCGGGCGGGAGCGGATCGGGTTCGACGTAGCCCATCGCCCGCAGCCCGTAGGTGACGTTCGCGAACCCCATGCAGCCGGCGCCGCACAGCTCCATCCCGGCCGACCGCGCGATCCCGGCGAGCCGCTGCCGCAGCCTGGGCCGCCGCCCGGCCGCGTGGGGGGCACTTTGCTGTCGCCCAGATGACATGAGGGGCACTTTGCTGTCGCCGGAGACCGGCTGGCGCGGAGACTCGCCTGCGGCTAGCGGTTCCTCGTGCGCATTTCCGAAGATCAGCCCCGAGCTACACCCCATTTCAGCGGCGAGTTCCAGTTGCTGCTCCAGAGCCGCGTCCGGGACTCCCAGCAGCACCAAGTCGACCGGGCCGGGCAGGCCAGCTAGCGACGGGTAACATCGAGCGCCATCGATCTCCTGGTAGCGCGGGTTCACCGGGTAGATCGAGGGCTTCGACGGGGATCGTCCGACCTCGGCCAGCATCCGGGAGCCGAACGAATCCGGTCGGGCCGAGGCGCCGACGATAGCTATCGAACGGGCTTCGAGCATCGCCTGCAGGGCTGGCCTCTGGTCACTACGACCAGAGGCCCCCGCAAAGCTTTCTCCCTGAAAATTGATTTTCATAATGATTTGAAGCCCGGAAAGCGGCCGCTAAGTAGCGCGCCCTGACTTGCTGACCTTCCGGTCGGCTAGCGCGGCTCGAGCCGCCTGCCAACCGGGGATACCACACACCCCGCCGCCGGCGTGCGTGGCCGAACTGCCGTAGTACAGGCCCGAGATCGGCGTTCGGTAGTCGGCGTAGCCGGGAGCCGGACGCATGTGGAAGAGCTGTTCGACGGAGAGCTCGCCGTGGAAGATGTTGCCGCCGATGAGGCCGTACTCCTGCTCCATCTCATAAGGCCCGACAACGTCCCGGTGCAGGATCGAGGCCTTGAAGTTCGGCGCGACCTCATCGTAGAGCTCGATCATGCGGTCCGCGTACGCCTCCAGTTCTGACTGGTGCGGCTCGAGGTTCCAGTCGGCGGGCACCCACTGGGTGAACAGCGACATGATGTGCGTGCCCTCCGGGCAGAGAGTCTTGTCGAAGGTGGTCGGGATCACGCCGTCACTGAACGGGCGCAGCGCGGCCTTGCCGTTGCGCGCGTCCAGGAATGCCTGCTCGATGAACTCCATCGACGGTGCCATCTCGACCGAGCCGGTGTGGTGCTCGGCCAGGTCAGAGCTCGGGTCGGCGGTGAAGTTCGGGAGTTCGGCCAGAGCCAGGTTGATCTTGACGACCCCGCTCCTGGTCTTCCAGTTCTTGATGTCGGTGGCGAAGTCGGACGGCAGGTTCTGCTCACCGATGTGGTCGAGGAACGCGGTGCGCGGATGCAGCGTCGACACGACGGTGCTCGCACGCAACTCGTCGCCGTTCTCCAGCACGACCCCGGTGACGCGGCCGCCGGAAGTCTGGACTTTGGCGACTCGCGCGTTCAGGCGGACTTCGACCCCGAAGCCCTTCGCAGCGGCCTCGATCGCGTCAGAGACGGCGCCCATGCCGCCTTCCTGGAAGCCCCAGTTCCCGAGGTGACCGTCGCCGACGTCGCCGATCGAGTGGTGGGCCATCACGTAAGCAGTGCCAGGCTCGTACGGGCCAGCCCAGGTGCCGATCACGCCGTTGACCGCGAGCGCACCCTTGACTTGCGAAGACTCGAACCAGTCATCGAGCAGGTCGGCGATCGACATCGTCATCAGGCGAGTCGCGTCGCCGATCGTGCGCACCGACAGGCCGCGGTTGCGCCAGGCCAGCTTCAGCATCCCGAGCAGGTCCCTGGGCTTGCGGGAGCCGATGTTCGGAGGGACGGTCAGCAGCATCGGCCCGAGCACCTCGGCGAGTCCGGCCAGCCAGGCGTCCCACTTCGGCATCGCCTCGGCGTCCGCCTTCGACCACTGTGCCACGGAATCGTAGTTACGCTTAGCGTCGTCCGCATAGAGCTTGATTGAGCCGCCCTCAGGAAAAGCCTGGTAGTACGGCCCCATCGGGTAGACCTTGTATCCGTGACTGGCTAGCTTGAGATCGTTGATAATGGTCGGCGGCATCAGGCTCATGACGTAGGAAAGCCTGGTCACCTTGAACTCGGGAGCTTCTGGCCATGGGGATTCTGTGGTCGCCGCGCCGCCGGTCTTATGGCGGCTTTCCAGCACCACCGTCCGCGCCCCCGCTCGCGCGAGATAGGCGGCGGCCACGAGGCCGTTATGCCCTCCGCCGATGACGATGGCGTCGTATGTTGCGGCCATGAGTGGCGTTCCTTTCCGGGCTTCGCCTGCTCACCGGGGCCGTCCGGGGCCCGGTGAGCGGACTGACTGAATGTTCAGTCTAAATTTTTGCTAGGGTTACGACAAGTGCTGCGGAGGACAACGGGATGAGACAGCAGGCCGAGCGGGTTCCGCCGGGGAACGGTGCTGCGCGTAACGGTGCTCCCAGGGCGGCGGGAGGCTCCAGAACCAAGTCGGCGACCGGAGTCGGCGGGCTGGGCGCCGCCAAGGCGGGAGCGGACGGGCTGCCGGGCGCGGGTGCCGCGGGCATCGCCGACCAGCGGCGCGATCAGATGCTGCGCGCCGCGCTAGACGTGATCTCAGAGCGCGGCTTCGCCGACACCAGGATCGCCGACATCGCCGAGCGGATCGGGATCAGCCCGGCTCTGGTCATCTACTACTTCAAGACCAAGGACCAGTTGCTCACCGAGGCGATCAGGCACTACGAAGACACCTGGTACGCCGAGGGCAAGCTGCGGATGGACGCGCTGCCGACGGCGGCGGCCCGGCTCGAAGAGTTCGTGGCGATGAACGTGCTGCCAGACACCGACGACCCTGACGAAGAGAGCAACTGGCAGCTCTGGCTGGACTTCTGGGCCCAGGCGGCCCGCAACGGCAACGTCGCCGAATTGCGTCGCAAGTCCGACGAACGCTGGCGAGAGGTAATTGTCTCGCTTGTGCGCTCTGGTCAGGAAGCGGGTGAGTTCGCTAGCATCGACCCTCACCCGTTCTCGATCTTCATCTCAGCGCTACTCGACGGGCTTACAGTACAAATCGCGCTCGATGACCCGGTCGTTGATCCGGTGAGTGCATTCGAGCTGTGCATGCGGTATATAGCGGATCATCTGAGTTTCGAGTGGGCGCCCAGCGGCCGTGCCCACGGGAACGTTCCCGTGACCGGGGCTGGGGCTGGGGCAGGAAGGTAGCCGCGATGTCTGGTGGTCAGATCGAGCTGATAGACCTCACCAAGGTGTTCGACGAGGTCGCGGTCGACTGCGTGAACCTGCAGGTGGCCAGCGGCGAGTTCTTCTCGCTGCTCGGCCCGTCCGGCTGCGGCAAGACCACAACGCTTCGCCTGATCGCCGGCTTCGAGCAGCCGACCTCGGGCACGGTGCTGCTCGACGGCATGGACGTGAGCAACATCGCGCCGAACAAGCGCCAGGTCAACACCGTGTTCCAGAGCTACGCGCTGTTCCCGTTCCTTGACGTGTACGAGAACGTGGCGTTCGGCCTGCGCAACGCGAGGGCGGACAAGGGCGCGATCCGCACCAAGGTGAACGAGATGCTTGAGCTCGTCGGCCTGACCGCGTTCGAGAAGCGCAGGCCGGGCCAGTTGTCCGGTGGCCAGCAGCAGCGGGTGGCCCTGGCCAGGGCGCTCGTGCTCGACCCGGCCGTGCTGCTGCTCGACGAGCCGCTCGGCGCCCTGGACGCCAAGCTGCGCCGGTCGCTGAAGGTGCAGCTGAAGGCGCTGCAAGAGCGCGTCGGCATCACCTTCCTGTACGTCACGCACGATCAGGAAGAGGCGCTGACCATGTCCGACCGGCTCGCGGTCATGCGGGCCGGGAAGATCGTGCAGCTGGGCGGCCCGCACGAGATCTACGACGAGCCGGCCGACACGTACGTGGCGGACTTCCTGGGCGTCTCGAACCTGATGGCCGTGCAGGTGGTCGAGCGCGGCCCGGGGACGGAATGCAAGGTGCAGCTCGGCGAGTCCGTGCTTTCGGCCGGTTTCGGCGGGCAGGACGCTCCGGATCGAGCCCATGCCGTGATCCGCCCCGAGCGGGTTCGGATCGAAGAGTTCAGCTCGCCAGGTCCCAATCGAGTCCCTGGGATGGTTGAAAGATTGGTGTACCTCGGGTCTACCACCCAGATCTTGATCCGGCTGGCTCCTGGTCACCAGATCCAGGCGCTCGTGCAGAACGACGGCGGCGCCGCCGACCTGGTCCAGGGCACCCCGGTCCAGGTCCACCTGGCGCCGGACGCGCTGCGGGTGCTGGCCGGTGACTACGAGCCTGAGGACGAGGGCGAATTGGAGGTCGTGGCGGCTGGGACTGGCGTCTAGTTAGGGCGGTTTCGGCGCTTGGACCAGAGTCGGCGCTTGGAGGTCGAGGTCGAACCAGCCGGTGGCGTACTGCCGGTCTCGTCGAACTGGATTAGGGACCAGGTCGTCTCGGCGTCCCAGCCCGGACGTTCAAAGGCCCAGCCTGCGAGCAGTTGCCAGGCGGTTCGCAGGTCAGGGGCGACCGTGCCGTAGTGATGCTGCGCGTCGCCCTCGCGATGCTCGACCAGAAAGCCGCCGTCCGGACCGAGCGCGGCCTGGGCGTAGGTCTGGCCACCCGGATCGCCGGTCCGCTCCACGATGAGGAAGTCGCTCTCCTCGGATTCGACCGTTTCCAGGAGGTCCAGCAGTTGCTGTTCGGTGGGGTCCGGGGTTTCGCCCGCTCCGCTAGTCGCCTTCAGGGGCGGGGGCGCATCGTCCACGTTAGACAGCTTAAGAGTTCAGGTAGGCCAGTACGGCCAGGACGCGGCGGTTGCCGTTGTCAGAGGGTTCGAGGCCGAGCTTGGCAAAGATGTTCGTGCTGTGCTTGCTCACGGCTTTCTTTGAGACGCGTCACGTACGGCTGGCGGTTCTCTCGGTCAGGTCCGGTAGGCGTCTCGTCGGTGCCGGATGGAGTGGATCTCCACTGTGTGCTTGTCCTCGTTGATGCGGTAGATGATCCGGTAGGTCCCGCGCCGTGCGGAGTGATAACCGTCGAATGGTTCATCGAGTGGCTTGCCGACGCGGTGCGGCCTTGTCGTGAGAGGCCCGTCGATTGTCTCCATGGCAGCGGCAGCGACGTCGTGCGGTAGGTTCTCGTGCAGGTTGCGCCGGGCTTGCCTGGAGAAGATGACGGTGTAGGGTCCTTCGGCCTCTGGCCCGGGCGCTTGCGGATCGCCGGTCACGATGTCCCGCGCCGTCGCCGCTCCAACTCTCTGCGGACCTGCCCGGCGTCGAAGGTATCGCCGGAGGCGAAGTCTTCACGGGACTGCCTCAGGTCGACGAGCGTCTCCTCATCGCTGAGGATGTCAAGGGTCTCTTGCATGGATTCGTACTCGGCGACGGAGATCAGCATGACGTCGGCGCGGCCGTTGCGGGTAATGGTGAAGTGATCGTGCTCGCGGGCGACCCGGTCAGCGAGTTCGGCGATCCGGGCCTTCGCTTCCGTGATAGGTATGGTCTCCATAGAGACCAGTATAGAGACCGGTCACAATTCTGGCCAGTATCAAGGTCTCGTAGTGCCTTGTCCGTCGGCCTCCTCGGCCTTCCCGAGACAGGGCGGCGATGACTGTCTCGGCGCGCTGGGGAGCGGAGCGGCCAGCCGTAAACATCCTGATCTCGTGATGCGGATTGTGCGCCCTAGAGGGTGCGCCGTTTATTAGGCTGGTAAGCCGTGGCGGACAAGGATCCTCTCATCCTGGACTTCAGGAACGGCGGGGTATTCAATGGCGCGGACCTGGACGAGTATTACGTGAGCGGCCTTGGCGACGGGCCTGCCAACTGGGACGACATAGACCTTGAGGACGCGTTCGACCTCCCGCCGGTGCTCCCGCCGGTCCGCCTGCCTGAAGAGGCAGAACTCGCCGCCCAGGCGCGGCGATCCATGCTTCTCGCCGACCTCCGTGCTCTTGCCGACGAAGTCCGCAACACGACGGTACGGACGGCCGCCGTGAACCCTGTCCTCCTGCGGCTGGCCGAAGAAGCCGAGCTCGTGGAAAGGGGCGACGAAGACCTGGCTCCCGGTCAAGATGCCGGATGGCTGGACGACCTGACTGTCGACAGTGACGCGCTGGACGCCTGGGAGTACACGTTCGCTGTGGTTCTGGACACGACCCTGGAGGCGGCGGACGATTCGGATCCCGCCGTCGCCGACGATCTCGACCTGGAGGGGCACGGCCCCGCGCTGGTGACGAGGCTGTTTCTGAGCCGGCGGGACGGTGTCCAGATCACCCAGCTGGCCGACGCTCTCAAGGATGCCGCGACGACCGGCCTGGCCGCGGAGGAGGCCGGCAGGCAGTGGCAGGAGTGGGTCGATGCCCACGGTGACCCCCTGCGGCTTCTCCTGGGCCAGCTCGAAAGGCTCGGTGCCGTCAGCGTCACCGACGACGCGGCGCGGCTGGGGCCGCTAGGCGTACAGGCCGTCCGCTCGAAGCTGGAGAGGGACCACCTGTTCGTCCCGGTGCTCCCGGCACAGGACAAGATGACCCCGGACGATCTGGTGCTCGTGTGTATGCATGGCAGCGACGACGACCTCGAGGCCGAGCTTGCCTCGTGGACGGACTCGCACGGCGAGGAACAGGCCGCCCGGGAGCTGCTTGCCTTCGCGGAGGACGGAAACGCCGCTACGCGGACCGCGGCGATAACGATTGTGTCCCGGCTCGGCCAGGCCGCCGAGCCCGCATGGCGCGAGGCGCTGGACCGCGTCGAGCTCCGCTGCTACGCCAAGCCGCAGCTCGCCAAGCTGGCCGGTCTAGATCCGGAAGGTACGGATCTGCCTCCCGAGCTCAAACCCGAGCGAGCGGACATCGCCTGGCTGATCGCCGATACGTTCGGCCCGTTCAGTCGCTTTGATCTGGGTCAGGAGACGTTCCCCTTCGACTTCGCGGAACTCAAGCGGGTCAGCGGGCTCGACAAGCCGGATGAGGCCTTCGAGGCCATGGCGCGACTGGATCACCCGGACGCCGAGGCCGTCCTCACGATGATCGGCAGGCACGCCAGCGACAAGACGACCGCCAAGGCCGCACGGCGGGCCGCGTACAAGGCATCCAGCCGTCGAGCCACTCGCCGTTAGCGCCGCGCCCGCGGGAAACCTCAAATGCATTACCGCTCCTTTACGCCCGATATGGCCGACACTGACAAGATGGACGTGAAGATGATCTTGGCTAATGCAAATTCGACGTGCACCCAGGGCGGGCGCGCCTCTCGCGGGTACGTCGGTGTCTTGTGGCAGGATCTTCCGCAGGGTCGAAGCCAGGGAGGTCTGCTTCGTGGGCAAGGCGAGCCGACAGCGGCGGCTGAAGCAGGAGAGGGAGCGCAAGCAGCGGCGCGCGGCGCAGCCAGCTGCGCCATCGCCGTCCGGCCCGTCGCGACCGCTACACGAGACCCAGCGGCGTGACATCCCGCCCCACCAGGCGCGCGGGACGCGGCGCATCACTCGGCACGAGCCGCCGCCCGAGGCAGAGCAGCCATCTCAGCGGGAGCTTGCTGCCGTGGGTGTGACCGAGGCCCTGCACGCCTTTGCGCACGGCCTGCAGGACCAGTTCATGGAGTGGGTGGAGGCGCTGGCCGACCAGCGGCAGGCGTCCGGCTGGGACACCACCGTCAGCCGTGAGCTGGTCAGTTACCTGCGCGTCTCGGTGACCGGCGCCTGGCGGCGCGGCTGGCAGCCTGCTGAGCTGGTGCGGCACGCGGGCCGGGAGAAGGGTGACTCGCATGCCCGGATGGCCACCGACCTGATCGCCGGCGAGATGCGCGGCTACGCCGCTGCCACAGTGGACGACCGCTGGCTGGCACAGCTGTCCGCCCTCCGCGCCGAGGTGTGGTGGGGGCGCGACGACGATTACCTCGGCCAGTGGCGTGGCCGGGAGGGGGACAGTCCGCAGGACACGTTGATCACGGCGTTGGAGCTGCTCTTCGTGCTCGGCCACCTGCCGGCACTGCCCCAGCTGTGCCCGCTGCCCGGTACGGTACGGCCCGGTGCCGCGGCCAGGCTGGGCGCTGCGGCTGGCGAGGAGCGGGCCGCAGACGAGCGGATCCTCGGCAAGATCCGCGCCCTCCTCGCGAAGGCGGAATCCACGGAGTTCACCGAGGAGGCCGAGGCGCTGTCCGCCAGGGCGCAGGAGCTGATGGCAAAGTACAGCATCGACCACGCGCTGCTCGCGGCCGAGGCGGGCAGGAAGGACGAGCCAGCC
>DASYAT010000198.1:0-62548 GCA_036501205.1 Streptosporangiaceae bacterium
CCCACGGGTGAGCAACCGTGACGATCACGTCGTCGTAGTCAGCCGGATCCAGCATTACCGCCAACTCCTGCCACCAATGACAGCCCAGGCTGCCCCGCAGATTTCACCAGCCTGCACTGCCTTCAACTCCAACCAGGCCAAGCCACGCCGCCAGGCTACCTACGCCCGCCAAAACGAACCGGCCAGCTCACCCTAGGCAGGCCACGAAGAACCTCAGCCGCCAATACCGACTTCGCATGGTGACACCTTCGAGACACGCATAAGGCCAGCTCAGGCGATGGTGGGGCCGGTGGGATTCGAACCCACACTGGCAGGATCCTAAATCCTGTGCCTCTGCCATTGGGCTACGGCCCCGAGCTCGGTTCAGGCGCCCAGATCCTTCCGCAGCCTGGCCACATGACCGGTCGCCTTGACCGCGTAGTACGCGCGCTCCACCTTGCCGTCCGCGTCGATCACGAAGGTGGACCTGATCACGCCGACTGACTTCTTCCCGTACAGCATCTTCTCGCCGTAGGCCCCGTAGGCCTTGAGCGCGGCCAAGCCTGGATCGGATAGCAGCGGGAACGTCAGCCCGTCCCGTTCACGGAACTTGACGAGCTTGGCCGGGCTGTCCGGCGAGATGCCGAGCACCGTGTACCCGGCGTCGGACAGGTCGTTTTTGCTGTCACGGAAGTCGCAGGCCTGCTTGGTGCAGCCGGGCGTCATCGCGGCCGGATAGAAGTAGATGATCACCCGCTGGCCGCGCAGCGACGACAACGTGACGTCCTTGCCGTCCGCATCGGGCAGCGTGAAGTCCGGTGCGGAGTCGCCGGGTTCGAGGCGGGTGTCGGTCACTGTGCATTCCTTCCGGTCACGTCATACCGTAGCGGCTCGCAGCCGATCCTCGCAGCGAGCCCGGCGCGGCCGGGCGTCACGTCGCAATTCCAGTCAGGCCGCACCAAGCAAGCGATTAGGCATCAGCTATCGGCAAAAGGGCGCATTGTCGCGTCGGCAACAATTAATCATTAGGCACTTCTTGGCGCTTACATTGCTGCTAGCATTCCCTCATGATTTCGTCATCTGTCAATTCAGTTATTCACCGCAATTGCGCCTACCGTAACTCATCCTGGCTGAGAACCGCCGTCGTCATCATCGCAGCCGGAGCTGCCGTCGTCACCGCGACCGCTGGCTGCTCCTCCAGCCCAGCCAAGAAAGCCGCTGGCAAGAGCTCTGAGATAGCCACGACCGAGTCGAAGGCAGCGGGCCGGGCGCTTACTCTCGCGGCCGCTGAATCAGATCGGGTGAAGACACTCACCGCGGACGTCATTGCCCATTCCACCGGAGAGTCCTCCGGCAGCCTGACCGGCACGGTGAAAATCCAGCTAAAGCCGACCACGGCCGTCGGAACCGTATTCAGGGTTAAAGCCGCTAAATCACCGATGATCGAGCTTGATGAGATCTTGACCGATAAGCAGATCTATTTCAAGGATCCGGCGTTTACCAGGGCGACAGGTAAGGCCTGGGTCGAGGCCGACCTCTCGGAGCTTTCCACCAAGGTGGGGGTAAGCCTTGGATCGTTGCTGCAGAACCTGGAGAGCGCGGATCCGCTGGACCAGACGAAGCTGTTCACTGCCTCGAAGAACGCTCATGTAGTCGGCACGACGAAGCTGAACGGCATCTCGACCACTGAGTACGCGGGTACCTATGAGCCGAAAGACGCGCTCGCCGAACTCACCCCGAAGCTGCGCAAGATCATCGGTCCGACGCTGCGGACGATCGGCGGCAACCCGGTCCAGTTCGAGGTGTGGATCGACGCCCAGCACATCATCAGGCGGGCGATCGATACCAATAACGTGCACGGCGAGGTCGTGACCACAACGCTGAACGTCACCTCGGCGAACAAGCCCGTCCACATCAAGCTGCCCTCCGTCACCGAGGTCGCGCCGCTTCCCAAGGTCTAGAAAGCCAAGATTTAGGCGCTGAGCCCGGCGATCGCGGGCAGCAGCCCGTGCAGTGCCCGGCTCCGGTGGCTGATCGCGTCCTTCTCCTCCGGGCTCAGTTCCGCCGTCGTTCGATGGTCACCGTCCGGCACGAAGATCGGGTCGTAGCCAAACCCGTTGCTCCCGCGCGGCTCGCGGATCAGCCTGCCATCGACGGTGCCCTCGCTGATGTGCTCGGTGCCGGTCGGCAGCACGAGCACCGCCGCGCAGGCGAAGTGGGCACCGCGCCGTTCGTCGGGCACGTCGGTGAGCTGGGCGAGCAGCAAGTGGAGGTTGGCCAGCGCATCGCCGTGCCGACCTGACCAGCGGGCCGAGAGCACGCCCGGCATGCCGTTGAGCGCGTCGGCGCACAAGCCGGAGTCGTCGGCGACCGCCGGAAGGCCGGTGAACGCCGCGACGGCGCGCGCCTTGAGCAGCGCGTTGCCGGCGAACGTGGCTTCGGTCTCGACGACATCCGGCGCGCCGGGGAAGTCCGCCAGGGAGGCCAGCTCGGTGGCGACTCCGCTGGCCGCGAGGATCCGGTCAAGCTCGACTAGCTTGTCCGGGTTCGCGGTAGCGATCACCAACCTGGGCCGACCGGGCGACTCGGGGCCGCCGCTCACGACGAGGCGAGTGCCTTCTGCTGCAACTGCGTCAGCTCGGCGCAGCCGCCGACCGCAAGGTCGAGCAGCGCGTCAAGCAGCTCGCGGTCGAACGGCTCTCGCTCGGCCGTGCCCTGCACCTCGACGAACCGGCCATCGCCGGTGCAGACGACGTTCATGTCAGTCTCGGCGACTACATCCTCGGTGTAGCACAGGTCCAGCCTGGGCTCGCCGTCGAGGATTCCCACGCTCACCGCCGCCACGGAGGTGATCAGCGGGTTGCCCTTGCAGCGCTTGCGGCCGGCCAGCCAGCCGATCGCGTCGGCCAGCGCCACGTAGCCGCCGGTGATCGCGGCGGTCCTGGTGCCACCGTCGGCCTGCAGCACGTCGCAGTCGATGATGATGGAGTTCTCGCCGAGTGCCTTGAAGTCCACGCAGGCCCGCAGCGACCGGCCAACGAGCCTGGAGATCTCCTGGGACCGGCCGCCGACCTTGCCCTTGACCGACTCACGGTCGCCGCGGGTGTTGGTCGCCCTCGGCAGCATCGCGTACTCGGCGGTGACCCAGCCAAGCCCGCTCCCCCGCCGCCAGCGAGGGATGTCGTCGAGCACGCTAGCCGCGCACAGTACGCGGGTCGAGCCGAATTCCACTAGCACCGAGCCCTCAGCGTGCTCGAGCCAGCCTCTGGTGATCTTGACCTCGCGGAGCTGATCCAGGCGACGGTCATCGGGTCTTGGCATGCGGGCTAGCGTACCGGCCCGGCGGCATAGGCGGTCAGGCCGCGGCCCGGTCCTGGGTTCCCGCCTCGATCCACTGGCACACGGCGCGGACCCCGTCGGCGAGGCCGGTCTTGGCCTTCCAGCCCAGGTCACGCCAGGCGCGCTCGACGGCCAGCGCGCTGCGTTGCAGCTCACCGGGCCTGGCGGCGGCGAATTTCGGCTCCATGGTCTGGCCGGTCACCTCACCGACGACGCTGGCCAGGTCAAGCACGCTGACCTCGATCCCGGTTCCGATGTTCCAGGTACCCGGCCGGTGCTGGTCAGCGGCGGCCAGGAAGGCGGCGACGGCGTCGCCGACATAGACATAGTCGCGGGTCTGAGATCCATCGCCGAAGATCGTCGGGCGGATGTCTCTAAGAGCCTGGGAGCAGAAAATCGGCACGACGCCGGACTCGCCGGTCGGATCCTGTCGCGGCCCGTAGACATTAGCCAGCCGCAGCACCGAGTGCGAGCACTGATGGAGCCGGTTGTACAGGCCGACGTACTGCTCGGCGCAGTGCTTGCCGATCCCGTACGGCGACTCGGGCAGCGGCAGGACATCCTCAAGTGACGGGATGGGCGCGTCCCGGCCGTAGAGCGCGCCTCCCGTCGAGCAGAACAGCACCCGGGCCCCCACCAGCCGGGCGGCCTCAAGCACATTGATCGTGCCGATCACGTTAGTGCTCGCGTCGTCAGCCGGATGGGTCACTGAGACGCGCACGTCGATCTGCGCGGCCAAATGGCAGATGAGGTCTGGCCGGACCGATCGGACGACCTCCGCGACTGAGCCCGCGTCGGTGACGCTTACCTTGTGCAGGGTCGCGTGGTCGTTGAGCCTGGCCAGCCGTCCCGCCGACAGATCGTCGATCACGGTCACGTCATCGCCTCTGGCCGCGAACGCGTCCGTCACGTGCGATCCGATAAAACCGGCTCCCCCGGTCACGATTACGCGCATGTTTCGGCAGTCTATTCGGCCGGGTAGCCAGTCACCTGTATTGCCAGTCCGGCAATGGCAGGTGCCCGGCGCCAAACTGGGAGTTATCCGGCCGGGTTAGACCCGCGTTCCTGAGCTGGCCAGAGATAGCGGCCCGGCAAAGACGGC
Organism: Streptosporangiaceae bacterium; assembly: GCA_036501205.1. GTDB lineage: Bacteria > Actinomycetota > Actinomycetes > Streptosporangiales > Streptosporangiaceae > Chersky-822. The sequence goes on from DASYAT010000198.1 coordinate 4,421, forward strand.
CGCGGCCTGTTCGCGGGCATGATCTCGGTCGGTCCACGGCACCAGGTGAGTCAAGATCAGCTGGCCCACGGCGGCCCTGGCGGCGTGCTCGGCGGCCTGAGCGGCGGTCAGGTGCAGATCGGGCGGCAAGTTCTCGACATCGGGGAACGACGCCTCGCAGATCAGCACGTCGGCGTCCTTGGCCAGCCGCACAAGCGGCTCGCTGAGCCCGGTATCGGCCGAATAGGCGATGGCCCGGCCGCCGTGCTCGACCCGCAGGCCAAACGTCTCCACCGGATGGTTCATAAGGTCAGCCGCTACCCGGAACGGGCCTATCTCGCGTGTCCCCGGCGACAGTGCGATGAAGTCGAAAACGGCGGACATGGGGCGGGCTGACTTCACGCCGGTAGCACCATCGAGCCGAACGGCGGCGCCGGCCGGCGCGTAGACCGGGATGGGAGCCAGCTCGCCAGCGGGATGATAGGTGCGGAAGACCTGATACGCGCACATGTCCAGGCAATGATCGGCATGCAGATGGCTCAGGACGATCGCGTCGATCCGGTCCAGCTCGGAATACCGCTGCAGCGGGCCGATCGCGCCGTTGCCCAGGTCGACCAGGAGCCGGAACCCTTCGGCCTCAAACAGATAGCTTGATGAGGGGCTATCCGCGCTTGGGAAGCTGCCCGAGCATCCCACGATCGTCAGGTCCATGGCTGCAAGGCTATGCGGGGGGTTCGAAAGGGGGTCATCCCGCTACGGCTAGCACTGAGGGCAGGCCGACTTCTAGATTGATAGGCGCTGCACCTACCCAGAACGTTAAAAAGGCGGCATGATCCCTGCAAGGTTAGATGGCACAGCAGGAGGGGCTTCTTTGGCCGAGCAGGCGACCCAATCGCCGCATCTCATCCCGCGTGCGCTGGCCGAGCCGACCGAGCCGGTTACCAAAACGTGGATCGGGACCTTGGGGCTTGCCAGCCTCGCCATGTGGATGGCGACGCTAACCCCGATCCAGGTTCTCCTCCCAGAACAGATTCAGCACGTCGACCCGAAAGGCAAGATCCTCGCGCTTGGCCTGGTATCGGCCTTCGGCGCGGTGGCCTCGCTGCTAGCCACGCCGATCGCGGGAGCGTTCTCCGACCGGACGACGCACGCCTGGCGGATCGGCCGGCTCAACGGCCGACGGCACCGCTGGACGCTGATCATGGCGCTGCTCGCCGCGATCTGCCTGGCGCTCACCGCCGCCCAGACCACGGTGCTCGGCATCGGCATCCTGTGGGTGCTGTTCAGCGCGTTCCAGAACGGTGAGTACGCCAGCCTGAGCGCGGCCGTCCCCGATCACGTGCCGGTGAACCAGCGGGCCACTGTGGCCGGGTGGGTTGGCATGCCGCAGGCGCTCGGCCTGGTGCTCGGCACCGCGGTGGTCGTCTATGTCTTCGCCAGCAAGGGCGGCGATTACACCGCCAGCTATCTGGCGCTGGCGATCCCCATGGTCGCGTTCACGCTGCCGTTCGTGTTCGCGACCCCTGACTACCCGCTGCCGCGCGAGCACCGGGCCCCGATGTCGGTACGCACCTTGCTGGCCGCCTACTGGGTGGATCCCAAGCGCCACCCGGACTTCGCCTGGGCCTGGATTACCCGGTTCCTGGCCTCGCTGGCGATCGGCATGGGCACGCTCTATCTGCTGTACTTCCTGCGCGACAAGGTGCATTACGCCCATCCGGCCCAGGGCCTGTTCATCCTGATCGCGATCTACACCGTGCTGGTAGTCGTCACCGCGATCGTCGGCGGCGTGATCTCGGACCGGATCGGCAAGCGCAAGATGATCGTGACGGTCTCCGGCATCTTGATGGGCCTGGCCGCGCTGCTGCTCACGTTCGTCGAGACGTGGACAGCCTCCGAGATCGCGGCAGTGTTCTTCGGCGCCGGCTTCGGTGCCTACCTCGCGGTCGACCAGGCCCTGATCACCCAGGTGCTGCCGGCCGCCAACGACCGGGCCAAGGACCTCGGGATCATCAACATCGCGATCGTCGGCCCGGCCGCCGTGGCCGGCGCGATCTCAGCGCTGCTGGTCCATTTCGGCGGCTACCCGTCGTTGTTCGCCGCCACCGCGGTCGTGGCCGCTCTCGGCTCGGTTCTAGTCTGGCGAATCAAGAGTGTCCCTTAACGACGATCTGAGGAGCGACGCGCGCCCGGCGCCGAGCGCGCTCGACGAGCCCGCGACGCCGGTCTCGAAAGCCTGGATCTTCCAGCTCGGGTTCGGCACCATGGGCCTGTTCATGGCCGGGCTCACGCCGCTCCAGTTGCTGTTGCCCAAGCAGGTGCAGCAGGTGGCCCCGCACGACAAGATTCTGGTCATCGGCCTGGTGCACGCCTTCGGCGCGGTCGCGGCGATCGTGGCGACCCCGCTGGTCGGCGCGCTATCGGACCGGACCACCGACGCCCGGGCGTTCGGCAAGCTCAAGGGCCGCAGGCACCGCTGGACGATCGGCTGCTGCGTACTCGCCGCGATCTGCCTCGGCCTGCTGTCCGTGCAGAACACGGTCGCCGGCATCCTGGGCCTGTGGCTGCTGTTCAGCCTGTTCAACAACGGCCAGTACGCCAGCCTCAGCGCTTCGATCCCTGATCATGTCCCGGTCAGGCAGCGAGCTACCGTGGCGGGCTGGGTCGGCATGCCGCAGGCCGTCGGGCTGGTGATCGGGGTACTGCTGGTCGCCAGGGTGTTCAAGAGCTTCCCGGCGGGCTATTCGTTCCTCGCGGTCTGCATGGTGCTGTTCATCTTGCCGTTCGTCTTCACCACGGCCGACTACCCGCTGGATGCGACCCAGCGAGAGCCGTTCTCGGCCCGGCAGCTGTTCGAGGCGTTCAAGGTGGACCTGCGGGCCTACCCCGACTTCGGCTGGGCCTGGATCACCAGGTTCCTCGCCGCGCTGTCGATCTCGATGGGCACGCTGTACCTGTACTACTTCCTGCGCGACGCCGTCCATTACAAGCACCCGACCGCCGGGCTGACCACGCTGATCCTGATCTACACGGTCTGCGTGGTACTCACCGCGACGATCGGCGGCCGGATCTCGGACCGGCTCGGCAAGCGCAAGATGATCGTGACCGTATCGGGCTCGCTGATGGGCGCCGCCGCGCTGCTGCTGGTGTTCATCGAGACCTGGACGGCCGCCCAGATCGCGGCCGTCCTGTTCGGCTGCGGCTTCGGCGCTTACCTGGCCGTCGACCAGGCCCTGATCACCCAGGTACTGCCCAGCGCGGAAAGCCGCGGCAAGGACCTGGGCCTGATCAACATCGCGATCGCCGGCCCGGCGGCCATCGGCGGTTTGCTGTCGGCGTTGCTGGTCACGATCGGCCACTACCCGACCTTGTTCGCCAGCACTGCCGTCGCTGCCGCCCTCGGCGCCACCCTGGTCTGGCGGATCAAGAGCGTCGCTTAGGTCGCTTAGCTGGCCGCCGCTTCTACGCTCGCACCCGGGCGCTGGCGGAGGCCGCCGCGGCCTACGCGGGCGATCTGGCGGCTCTGGGCGACCAAGTGACCGGCCGAATCCCAGACCTCGGCCTCCTCATCGAACCAGCCGCCGCTCACGTGCCGGCACCGGGCGGCGACGGCGAGCAGCCCGGGCGCGGGTACCCGGCGCATGTGCATGGTCAGCTCGACCGTGGGAGCCCAGCCGGTCGCGCCGAGCCCGAATACCACCGGCGGGAGGCCATCCACCGCCAGGGCGAGCATCAGGGCATCAGGATCTCGTTCTTCTCTCAGGCTGAAATATCCGCGCATTTCAGGCAGTCCGGAAGGATCATCGAAGCGCCAGCCGGTCACCGCGGGGTCCAGCAGCATCTGGACCTGGCCCGCATAGCCGATCGCCCCGTCCGGCGTGACCGTGCCTGCCCAGGGTCCGAGGTTCACGCATTCCCCCACCGGCGGCAGTTCCGGCGCCGCACCGGTCCAGCTCAGCACCTCATCGCCGGCATCCGCAGCTGGCCCTGGAACTGTGCCCGTGGTGACAGCCGTCTCCAAGATGACGTCGTCGCCCTGCGTCAGCGTCGCGCGGGCCGTCGCCGCCGTGCGGCCGGTCTTCAGCCAGGTGACACTGATCCTGGCCGGCCCCGGCTGAGCGACCCGCAGGAAGTGCGCGCTGGTCGCGACCGGGTGCGGCAGCGGCGAGCAGTCCAGCACGGCCCGCAGCACGGTCGCTAGCATCACCCCGCCGTTGATCGCCGGCGGCGTCGACCCGCCCGGAGCGACCAGCGCGAACCGCTGATCGGGACAGGCGGTGTACCAGCCATCCCCGTCGCGCGTAACAGCAGTGGCTTCATCAAAGACCGTCATTCGCAACCTCAGAGACTGGCCCGTGGGATACGGGCGGGGGTGCAGCGGGTGGGGTTATGCCCAGAGCTCGCCTTCGAGCCTGGACTCGGCCTCGTCGAGCGTTCCGCCGTAAGCGCCGGTCGACAGGTATTTCCAGCCGGCGTCGGCCACCAGCAGGACGACCTCGGCCCGCTCGCCCGCGTCTTGCGCCCGTTTGGCCAGCGAGAGCCCGGCGTGCAGCACGCAGCCGGCCGAGATTCCGGCGAAGATGCCCTCCTCGGAGACCAGCTGGCGGGTACGGCGAAGCGCGTCGGCCGCCGAGACCGAGAACCGGGCGGTCAGCACCGTGTCGTCATAGAGCTCGGGGACGAACCCCTCTTCGATGTTCCGCAGCCCGTAGACCAGCTCGCCGTACCTCGGCTCGGCGGCGATGATCTTGATGCCGGGCACGTGCTCGCGCAGGAACCGGCCGGGACCCATCAGGGTTCCCGTGGTACCAAGACCGGCCACGAAGTGGGTGACCTCGGGCAGGTCGGCGAGGATCTCAGGACCGGTGGACTCGTAGTGGGCCCTGGCGTTCGCCTCGTTGCCGTACTGGTAGAGCATCACCCAGCTCGGGTTCTCGGCCGCCAATTGCTTGGCCACCCGGACAGCCTCATTCGAGCCGCCCGCGGCGGGCGAGTAGACGATCGAGGCGCCGTACATCTGCAGTAGCTGGGTGCGCTCGGTCGAGGTGTTCTCCGGCATCACGCAGATCAGCTTGTAGCCGCGCAGCTTGCAGATCATCGCCAGCGAGATACCGGTATTGCCCGAGGTCGGCTCGAGAACCGTGCTGCCAGGGCAGAGCCGGCCTTCCTTCTCGGCGGCCGTCACCATCCACAGCGCCACCCGGTCCTTCACAGAACCGGTCGGGTTCCGGTCTTCCAGCTTTGCCCACAGCCGGGCGTCGGGACCCGGCGACAGTCGGGGCAGCCCGACGAGCGGAGTCCCGCCTACGGCGTCGAGCAGCGAGTCATAACGCATTGAGCCGCGCTACCCCAGTCTCCGCCTGCCGGCTCAGCGCATCCCGCCAGCGACCGCGGGGAGCACGGTGACGGTGTCGCCGTCCTTGACAGCCGTCGTCAGCCCGTCGAGGAACCGCACGTCCTCATCGTTCAGGTACACGTTGACGAAACGGCGCAGGCTGCCCGAGTCGTCGATCAAGCGGCCGCGGAGACCTGAGTGCCGCGAGTCAAGGTCGGCGAGCAGCTCGTCGAGCGTGTCGCCCTTCCCCTCGACGGACTTCGAGCCCCCGGTCAGCGGGCGCAGGATCGTCGGGATCCGGACTTCGATGGCCATCGGTGATTCTCCAGACTTGAAGGCAAAGCAACACGTTCGCCAATGGGAAACTCGGCTCAGGTCCCGATCATTCCGCGCATTCGCTGACCTGAACTTCCTCCTCGGTCACCTCGCCGTCCGCGATCCGGAACGACCTGATCTCCTCGGTGTCCTGGTCGGCGGTCGAAACCAGCAGATAATGCGCGTCTGGTTCGCCGGCGTACGAGATGTCAGTACGGGACGGGTAGGCCTGGGTCGCGGTGTGCGAATGGTAGATCACCACCGGCTCTTCGTCGCGATCGTCCATCTCGCGCCAGACCGCCAGTTGCTCCATCGAGTCGAACTGGTAGAAAGTCGGCGACCGCGCCGCGTTGGTCATCGCGATGAACCGCTCAGGAACGCCGCTGCCGACCGGGCCGGCGATCACGCCGCAGGCCTCGTCAGGATGGTCGGCCCTGGCGTGCGCGACGACCTGATCGAGCAGCGCACGCGAAATCTTGAGCATAGCGCGATGGTAGCTAACCGCTCGTGGCTGTGCTCATTCAGGACAGCGCCGCCACCAGGCTGCCCTGGAGATAGGCCAGCCACTGGTAAACCTGCACGTAGGCATAGCGCGGGTCGTCGACCTCGGTGTCCTCGTCGAGCGCGTCGAAATCGTCGGTGACGCCGAGCCTGGTCCCGAGCGCCAGCCGCACGTCGTTCAGCGAGCGCAGCCAGGCCTCGGCCTGGCCAGGGGTGAGCCTGATCCGGCCGCCGCTCGGCGGCAGCGTCTCCAGCAGCGTCATCGCCGAGGTGACCTTGCCAGACCGCAGCTCAGACTCGGTGAACCGGCGAAACTCGTTCGCGGCGTCCTGATCGTCCCGGTAGGCGTCAGGCAGCAGCCGGGCGAGCACCGGATCATCGGGCGGCTCGGCGTCTTCGGTCGGTCCGTTGCCCATCCCGACCATCCGGGCGAGTTCATCGGCCTCTGGGTCCTGGCCGCCTCGATCGGCCTCAGTCGAAGGTTCGACCAGTTCGACGACCTGCTCAACCAGGTCTCTGATGATCGCCGCCTCCGGCCGGGCGAACCGCGCGGCGACCCCGTCGCCGACCCGGCGGAATCCCGTCACTACTCCTCCGGACTCTGTACCGTCTGCGGGGGGACGACCCCCCGCACCCCCCGCGCCTTCGGCCATTTCATCGATCGTGACTCACCGTGGCCCACAGGCCATAGCCATGCAGGGTCTCAGCATTGCGCTCCATCGCTTCCCTAGCCCCGGCAGCGACCACGGCCTTGCCCTTGTGGTGTACGTCGAGCATGAGCTTCTCAGCCTTCGGCTTGGGGTAGCCGAAGACGCGCTGGAGCACGTAGGTCACGTAGTCCATCAGGTTGATCGGATCGTTCCAGACGATCGTGAGCCAAGGCTCGTCGATCGCCGCCTGCTCGGCGGTCTCTGGTCTGGTCAGTTCAACTGGTGCGACGCTCACTCGATGCCACCTCCCTTCATCTAGTGTCCCACTACGTATGCTGCCCCCGTGACGACCACGGGTCTGCTAACGGATCACTACGAGCTCACGATGATCTGCGCGGCCATCGAAGGCGGCACCGCCGATCGGCGCGCGATCTTCGAGATGTTCGCCCGGCAACTGCCGCCCGGGCGCCGGTACGGCGTCGTCGCCGGCACCGGCCGCTTCCTCGAGACGCTCGCCAATTTTCGGTTCAGCCCGGCTGACCTGGATTTCCTGCGCCGCCACGGCGTCATCGACGTGCCGACTGCTGACTATCTCGCCAGTTACCGGTTCGGCGGCAACATCTGGGGTTACGCCGAGGGTGAATGCTACTTCCCCGGCTCGCCGATCCTAGTCGTCGACGGCACATTCGCTGAGTCAGTCATCCTCGAGACGCTGGCGCTGTCGGTCTTCAATCATGATTGCGCGATCGCCTCGGCCGCGTCCCGGATGGTCAGCGCGGCCGGTGACCGGCCGGTCATCGAGATGGGCTCACGGCGCACCCACGAACGAGCGGCGGTGGCCGCGGCCCGGGCCGCCTACCTGGCCGGCTTCAACACCTCGTCCAACCTGCGGGCCGGCCAGGAGTACGGGGTGCCGACGGCCGGCACGAGCGCGCACGCGTTCACGATGGTGCACGACAACGAGCGGCAGGCGTTCGCGGTCCAGCTTGAGGCGCTCGGAGTCGGCACGACGCTGCTGGTCGACACCTACGACGTGCCGGCCGCGGTCAAGACGGCGGTTGAGCTGGCCGGGTCGGCGCTCGGAGCGGTGCGGATCGACAGCGGTGATGTCGCCGAGGTCGCGAAGGGCGTGCGTGCGCAGCTTGACTCGCTCGGGGCGACGCACACCAAGATCGTGGTGACCGGAGATCTGGACGAGTATTCGATCGCTGACCTGGCGGCCGCTCCGGTCGACGGCTACGGGGTCGGAACCCGGCTGGTCACCGGCTCTGGCGCACCGACCGCGTCCCTGGTCTACAAGCTGGTCGCCCGGTCGGCGAGATCGGCTCCGGCAGCGCGGGACGAGCCTGTCCTGCGAGTCGCGAAGCGGTCGGTCGGCAAGCCGACGATGGGCGGCCGCAAATGGGCCATGCGCAGCCTGGACAGCGACGGCGTGGCGATCAGCGAGGCGGTGATCGTCAGCGACGCTGAGCCATCGCCGAGACCGGGGCTGCGCCCGCTACTGCGCCACCTGGTCCGCGATGGCGAGATCATCGGGGCCGAGCCGCTCCCGACCGCCAGGGAGCGGCATGAACGCGCCATGCGCGAGCTGCCCCCGCACGCCAAAGACAACAGCCCGGGCGGGCCAGCGATCCCTACGATTTTCGAGGTGCAGCCGACCGAACTGCCAGACGATCAGCGGTCCTCAGGCATCGACTCGTAGATTTCCTTGCATTCCGGGCAGACAGGGAACTTCTTCGGGTCCCGGCTCGGCACCCAGACCTTGCCGCAGATTGCCCGCACCGGCGTGCCGTTGACCATGCTGTTCATGATCTGGTCCTTGTCGGCATAGTGCGCGAACCGTTCATGATCGCCGTCACCGGTCGACAGGTCCGGTGCGGTCTGCTGGAAGACATCAGCTTCGGTCACGTCAGCCACCCTACGCCTCGAACAGGTGCTTTCAATTCAGCACCGGATCATCTGGATACGTCGCGAGCAGAGCCATCTCCCCGCCCTGCCGCCGCAGCACCGCCGGGTAGAGCCGGTCGGGATCGGTCGCGAACGCGTCCTCAGGCAGCCCCTCGAGCACCAGCCAGGCACCCATGTCGATCTCGGACTCAAGCTGCCCGACACCCCAGCCCGCGTAGCCGGCGAAGACGCGCAGCGACCTGATGCCCCCGGCCAGCAACTGCGGCGGCGCGCCCAGGTCCACGAGCCCGATCCTGGACATTAGCTTCGAGCCGGACAGCGAACGCCAGCCGATCGGCTCATCGGAGCCCTTGGGCAGGGCCAGGGCGAGCGCGCTATCCGGAGAAACCGGCCCGCCTTGGAACAAAACGGACGGCCCGGTCACCAGCTCGGTCCACGGCTCGAGCACCTGCTGGACCGGGATGTCGCTCGGCCGGTTGAGTACGACGCCCAGCGTGCCCTCGTCGGGATCGTCTTCGACGATCAGCACGATCGTGCGCCTGAAGTTCACGTCTCCGAGCATGGGCGTCGCAGCCAGTAGCTGACCCGTGCGGGATTCCGACTGCATATCTCTATGATGCTCCACTCCCGGCCAGCTACGCCTCAGCAGGGCAAAAGAACAGCCGGGCTCAGAACAGCAGGCTGGATAGCTTGCTCCTGGCCTTGGTCACCTTGGGATCACGCGGCGGCATGATCTCGAACAGGCTCAGCAGGTGCACCCTGGCCTTCTCGCGGTCATCACCGGCCGTCCGCCTGACTACGCCGAGTAGCCGGTCAAACGCGGCGTCGATCTGGCCATCGGCTAGCTCGAGGTCGGCGGCGTTGGCCTGGGCCTCGGGGTCATCGGGCCGCTCTTTGGCCGCCCGGCGCACCTTGGCCGGGTCGTAGGAGTTGACCCGCCGGAACAGCTCCACCTGAGCCAGCCAGACCCTGGCCACTGGATGTCCCGGCGTGTCCTGCAGAATCTGCTCAAGCGCATTGGCCGCGCCGTTCAGGTCACCGGTGTCCATCGCGTCCTGGGCGGCCTTGAAGCGCGGGTCGGCCAGCGGCTCCTGGTCGGCCCCGAGCGGCCCCCGGCTCTCAGCGGGTACCTCGTCCTCGGGCCCGTCGTTGGCACTGGCGTCGCGATTGGCACCGACCTCAAGACCCAGCTGAGCTGCCGCGCCGAGGATCTGGCCGATCCAGCCACGAACCTGCGCCTCAGGCAGCACGCCGAGAAAACCGTCGACCAGCTGACCGCCAATGACCGCGACCACCATCGGGATCGACTGCACCTGCAGGGCCGCGCCCAATTGCGGGTTCGCGTCTACGTCCACCTTGGCGAGGATCCAGGCGCCGGCGGCCTCGTTGGCGAGCTTCTCGAGCACCGGACCAAGCTGCTTGCAAGGCTCGCACCAGTCGGCCCACAGATCGATGATCACCGGCACGCGCGCAGATCGCGCGACCACGTCGGTGTTGAACGTGGCCTCAGTGACCTCGATCACGTAGGCGGACGACTCGCCCGCCGGAGCCTGGGCCACCTGGGCCTTGCGCTTAGCAGCGGCCTGCCGGGCACCAAGGTCCACCGCACCGTGTATGGAAAAGTTTCGCGGCTGCGTCATGTCTCCATACTGCCGTATAGGCGGGCTTGCTTTTAGCAGCCGCAGGGGCGCGGCGCTGGGAAGGTAACCCCTAGAACGCTGGCGACTCGAAGTAGCTGCCCCATTCCGCTTTGAGCGCATCGCAGATCTCGCCGAGAGTGGCTTCGGCCAGGGCGGCGTCGATCATCGGCGGAATCATGTTCTGCCCGGACCTGGCTGCGGTCAGCAGCGCCGTCATCGCCGAGTCGACGGCCGCCTGGTCTCTGGCGGACCGGCGTTCGCCCAGGCTGCGTACCTGCTCGACCTCGACCTCGTGGCTCACCCGCAAGATCTCGATGGGCTTCTCGACAGTGTCAACGTGGGAATTGACCCCCACAATGCGTTTCTCCCCCTTCTCGATCTGCTGCTGATAACGGAAAGAAGCCTCCGCTATCTCAGCCATGAACCAACCTTCCTCGATCCCCCGCAAGATGCCGCTGGTCATGGAGCCGTCCGCGCTCATGGACCGGATCTTGGCGAAAATCTCCTCGGCCTGCGCCTCCAGCCGGTCGGTCAGTGCCTCGACGTACCAGGCGCCGCCGAGCGGGTCGGCCACGTTGACCACGCCGGTCTCATCCATGATCACCTGCTGGGTGCGCAGCGCGATCTCGGCCGCCTTCTCGCTCGGCAGCGCCAGCACCTCGTCGAGCGCGTTGGTATGCAGCGAGTTGGTGCCGCCGAGCACCGCGGCCAGCGCCTCGATCGCGGTCCGCACCACGTTGTTGTCAGGCTGCTGCGCGGTGAGCGAGACCCCGGCGGTCTGGGTGTGGAACCGCAGCCACTGCGCCTTCTCGGTCTTGGCACCGTAGATGTCCCGCATCCACCGAGCCCAGATCCGCCGCGCGGCGCGGAACTTGGCGATCTCCTCGAAGAAGTCGATATGCGCGTCGAAGAAAAACGACAGGCCAGGCCCGAACACGTCGATATCGAGACCGCGGGAGATGCCAAGCTCGGCATAACCAAAACCATCGGCCAAGGTGAAAGCTAGCTCCTGGGCTGCTGTCGATCCGGCCTCGCGAATGTGGTACCCGCTGACTGAGAGCGGCTTGTAGGCGGGGATCTCGGCGGCGCAGTACTCCATCAGGTCGCCGATCAGCCGCAGGTGCGGCTCCGGCGGGAACAGCCACTCCTTCTGCGCGATGTACTCCTTGAAGATGTCGGTCTGGAGCGTGCCGTTCAGCTTGCCGATGTCGGCGCCCTGGCGCTTGGCGGCCGCCAGGTACATGCAGAACACCGGCACCGCAGGGCCGCTGATCGTCATCGACGTAGTGGTGTCGGCCAGCGGAATGCCGCCGAACAGCAGGTCCATGTCGGCGGCTGAGTCGATCGCGACGCCGCAGTGGCCGACCTCGCCGAGCGATCGCGGGTCATCGGAGTCGCGGCCCATCAGCGTCGGCATGTCGAACGCGACAGAGAGCCCGCCGCCGCCGGCCTTGAGCAGCATCTTGTAGCGCTGGTTGGTCTGCACGGCGTTGCCGAAGCCGGAGAACTGCCGGATCGTCCAGGTCCGGCCGCGGTAACCAGCCGGGTAGAGGCCTCTGGTGAACGGGAACTCACCGGGCCAGCCGATCCGCTCGAAGTCGGGGACGACGGCGCCGTCGGGCGGGCCGTACACCGGGTCGACGGCCATGCTGGACAGCGTCGTGAAATCAGCGTCACGGACCTTTGAGCTGTCATAACGGCGCTGCCAGCGCGCCCGTCCGTCATCTGTTCCGCTCATCCCGACCTCCGGCGACTTAGTAGGACGTCCTACTAATTTGCTGCTCCCCAGTCTAAGTCGAGGCGATGGGTTCCAACCATCTGACGGCCTGCGGCGTCTCTAATTCCGTGACCCATGGGCGAGATCGGGTAAGCGAGACTCGGCCTAGCGCGCGGCGAAATGTGTGGTAAAACGAATGCGGAACCTCACCAGCGACGCTGGCTGCCTGACGATGGCCGGCGACGTGGCAACCCTTCACCCGTCGTGGGCCATGCCGTCATTGTCGGCGGCCAAGCAAGGAACCACAGTGCCCAGGCTGCGATCAGGCGACCGCGAAGCTGCGGAGGAGCTGTTCAACGCCTGCTACCCGCGGCTGGCGGGCTGGTGCCGGCGGCTCGTAGATGACGACGAGACCGCGCATGAGATCGCCTCTGAGGCGTTCACCAGGCTGTTGTCCCGGTGGTCCCGGCTGGATAACCCGCAGAGCTACCTGTACATGATCGCCACCAACCTGATCAGGGATCACTGGCGCAAGACCAGCAGGGAACGCCGGGCGATGAAGACGTACACCGCCGCCGTGCCGACCGAGCCGGCCTGGCATCAGAGCCAGGACGTCGATGTCCGGGCACTGATCGAGGATCTGCCGCCTCGGTTGCGCAGCGCGTTCCTGCTGCACTACTACGCCGGATTCGGAGTCAAGGAGGTCGCGAGCATGCTCGGGCGGCCCGAGGGAACAGTGAAGGCCGACCTGCATCACGCGCGGGCCAAACTCAAGGCCGCGGTGGGTGAGACGCCATGAGCGATCCATTCGACCCGGTCGAGGACTGGCTGGGCACCGATGTCGAGCTCATGCCGCCTGCGCCCGGCCGGTTCGATGTGGTGCACCGCCGGGCGCGGCGGCGTAAGGCGGCCGTGGCCACGATGACGGTGGCCGGGGCCGCGGTGCTGATCGCGGCCGCGGTGACGGTGCCGCAACTGGCTTCGTCGCTGCTGCCCAATCACGGCGGGGGGCCAGACAAGGTCGGGAACTCGAGCTCGTCATCGAGGAGACCTTCGCCGTCGCCGACCAGTCATCCCAGCCCGCATCGGTCGACCCGGCCCGCAGGCAGCCATTCTTCGGCGCCCGCTGCTGGCGGTAAGTTGTCGATCCTGAACTCGTCGGCGGCGCCGGCGGCGAGGTTCGAGCCGACCTCGATCACCTTCGTCAATTCTTCGGTTGGTGCCGTGCTTGGCCAGACCACGGCCGGATGCCAGGCTGTGCTGTGCACCACGGTGGCCGGGACCTCGGACTACGGGCGGACGTGGACCAAGGTCGACGCGCCGCCCGCTGTGCCGCCATCGGGCCGCATAGGAGTGAGCCAGGTCAGGTTCCTGGATGGCAACAACGGCTGGGCCTACGGTCCCGAGCTTTATGCGACGCACAACGGCGGCGCGACCTGGACCAAGATCCCCGGACTGAACGGCCGGGTGACCGACCTGGCTACTGTTGGCGATCGGGCGTATGCCGTGGTGGCCCGATGCAGCGGGTCTGGTTCGGATTTCGCGGCGGAGTGCGGCCGGTTCGCGTTGTACTCCACGCTCTACAACGACGACGACTGGCAGCCGGTGGCGGGCGCTTCCGGTCGCCTGCCAGTGCGCCCGGGCGGGTTGCAGCTGACCGGCCAGTACGGCTACCTGCTGGCCGGATCGACGTTGTTCGTCGGGTCGCCTTCCGGCGGTGCCTGGCAGAAGGTAACTCCGGCGTCCGGGCTCGTGCCCGCGTGCCTGCGCGGCGGGTCAGGCCCTTCTGGCTTGCTCGCACCGGGGGCGAACAGCGATCTCTACCTGCTCTGCCCGTCGGCGAGCGGGGGCCACGGGGTCTTGTACACCTCGATAGACGCCGGGCAAACCTGGCTGAAGTCCGGGCCGTTCACCGGGCCGGGCCCGGTCACGTCACTGGCGGTGGCACCGACCAGCGGCACGCTGGTAGCGGCGACCGGCAAGGGGATCTTCTATTCGGACGAGTCCGCTGGGCAGCGGAGCTGGCACCGAGCCGGATCTTCGGGCTCCGCGCCGGCTGGCGGGTTCAGCTTCGTTGGCATGACGACCACGATGCTGGGCGTGGCGGTTCCCGCGAACGCTTCGGTTCGGGAGATCTTCATCACCCGTGACGGCGGCCTTAACTGGGTGGCCAAGGCTATTTCTTAGTCGGGCTTGTCGGCCGGCTCTTCCTGGCCGGGCTTCTTAGTGAAGTCGCCGGCCGACACCCGAAGCTTCTCCAGCAGGTCAAAGATCTCGTCGAGCTGGCCTGGCTCATAGTCGCCGAGCCCGAACTCGGCCGCCATCAGCTTCGCGGTCGCGGCCCGCATGACCTCCCGGCCCGCTGGCGTTATCTCGGCGAGCGTCCCGCGCCGGTCCTCCGGGTTGGGCCGCCTGACCACCAGCTCGGCCCGCTCTAGCCGGTCGATGGTGTTGGTGACGCTGGTCGGGTGCACCATCAGCCGCTCCCCGATCAGCCGCAGCGGCAGCGCCCCGGTGCGGCTGAAGCTCAGCAGCACCAGCGCCTCATACCGGGCGAAGGTCAGGTCGAACGGCCGCAGCAGCGCGTCCAGGTCGGCGAGCAGGATCTGCTGGGCCCGCATGATCGAAGTGACCGCTGCCATGGCCTTGGCTTCGCCGAACCTGCGCGCCCAGATCGCGGCCGCGCGTTCGATTGGGTCGAACGGCAGATCGATCGGCTTGGGCATTGCCACAAGGTATCGGGCAGCGCTCCATCAGACACTCCCCGCGTCAGGTGGTTACGTCTTGGACACAAGCGATTACAAAGAGTTATATTCCTTTGCTTGGGGAATCCGTGACCGACGCGAGACTGACGTGTGATCGAGGGGGCGATATGCGGTCCGGTCACGCCGCGCCGACGAGCCCAGCCGGCCGCGCCCAGAGTAGGCAAGCACTGCCGCTCGTCCCGGTCTGCCCGCAGGCTGCGCCGGCCCAGGTGCTCTCGGCCGGCGTAGGGGCCAGGGAAGCGACTCGGTACCCGATCCGGCTAGCCAGCTTCCGGCTTGAGCCCGCCGGCTTCGGCCGGGGGGCGCTTGGCATCATCACGCCCCTGTCGCCGGCGTCGGCGATCCTGGTCAGCTTGCTGTCCGGACGGCTCGCCCCCGCCTACGGCAGGCTCAGGGTGCTCGGCCACGACGTGAGCACCCAGGCCGGCCGGGCTGCCGTCCGGGCCGGAGTTGGCCTGGCCGCGACCAACCTGCGGACCTGGCCGGCGATCACGATCCGCGGCCTGGTCGCCCACGCCGCGCGGCGATCGGGCCAGCCGGGCCGGGACCGCCGGCTGCTGGTCGCCGCCATCTTGGACCGGCTCGATCTCGGGCCGTGGGGAGATGTCCCGCTGCACGCCGCGCCCGAACTGGTCGCGCGGCGGGCGCGACTGGCAGCGGCCTGCGTGCACGAGCCTGACCTGCTGATCGTGAACGGGCTGTTTGACCGGCTGCCGCCCATGGAGCGGGTCATGCTCGCCGACATCGTCAGGGACCTGCGGCGTGACACCTCGATCGTCGCGCTCGGCCAGGACGCCGACACGCTGCTGCTGTTCTGCGACCAGATCGCGATCCTGTCCGGCGGCGTGCTGATCGGCGGCGCTACCACTGCCCGCGGTGCACCAGGTCCGTTAGCTCGCGCCGCTTGATCACCTTGGATGAGCCGCCCCGGTCCAGCCCAGGATCGGGGTGACCGATGGCGATCGCTCCGATCGGCATGTACTCGTCCGGCACGCCGAAGTGATCACGGAATCGCCCGATCGCCCGATCGAACAGTCCGAAGAACAACGCGCCCAGACCCTCATCGACCACCGCCAGCAGCATCAGCATGGCCATGAAGCCCGTATCGATGTCCCAGTACGGCACCGGCCAGCGGGCCTCGTCCCGGTCGGCCCAGCCTTTGTCCGGCCGCGCGTACCGGTCCAGGTAGGCGTCCTTGCACGACAACGGCACGATCACCACCGGCGCCTTGGTCACCGACTCGAACCGGCTCAGGAATTTGTCGTCGTCACCTTCGTCGAGCTGTAGCTGCCAGAACGGCAGCAACTGGTCAGGCCGGTCGAGCACGAGCAGCGCGTACCCTTGGCTGAAGCCGGCCGATGGCGCCCGGTTAGCCGCCGCGAGGATCCGCTCGATCGCTTTCGGGTCGACCGGATCGGTGCTGAACGCCCGGACCATCCGCCGCTTGGCGATTACGTCGTTGAATTCCATCGAGCCATCGTACGAAGGGTTTACCGTAGGCTTCTTACATGGACTGGAATCTATACCGTTGCGGACGTATAGGACATATGACCTATGCTCCCGATGAGCCCGCGCTCAAGAAGTACCTGCGCGCCGCAGCGGCCGGAGGCGAGCTCTGGCGCTGCCTGCGCTGTGGCACGTTCGTCAACGAAGAACCGAACGCCAGCGGGCCCGCCACCGAAGCGCCGGTGGTCAAGCGCGGCAAGGAGATCAGGAGCGAGCTGATCCTGCGCGTCTTCGCGATCGAGCGGTTCATCAGGTTCCTGCTGTTCGGCGGGGTGGCCTTCGCGATCTGGCAGTTCGGGCACTCGAAACTGACCATCCAGCAGGCGTTCAACCGCGACCTGCCGATCATCCGCAGCACGTTCAACGAGCTCGGCTTCAACATCGATCATTCCAAGCTGCTGATCGAGTTCCGCAAGGCCCTGCATTTCAGCCAGGGCACGCTGCAACTGATCGCGGTCGGGGTCGCGCTGTTCGCCGTCGTCGAACTGATCGAGGGCGTGGGCCTTTGGCAGTCCAAGCGCTGGGGCGAGTACTTCGCGATGGTGGTGACCTCGCTCGGGCTCCCCTATGAGATCTACGACCTGACGATCAGCGTCACCTGGATCAAGCTGGTCCTGTTCGCGATCAACCTGGCGCTGGTCGCCTACCTGGTGCTCACTAAGCGGCTGTTCGGCGCGCGCGGCGGCCACGAGGCGTTCGAGGCCGCGCTGCGCAGCTCATCGGTGTTCGATGAGGCCGCGCACGAGGCCAAGGCAGCAGCCGACGCAGAAGCCGAGGCGGAGGCCAACGCAGCCGCTGAAGCCGAGGCCAAGGCCGAGAGCTCGGCGACCTAGTCTGAGCCAATGACCGTCCATCCAGTGACCGCTCACCCGCTACTGCGCGGCTTGTTCGACGACGCCTCGCTGTTCCCTCCGGCCAGCCTGAAAATGACCGCCGCCGTCGCGGCCCATGCCAAGCACGCCACCGCCTGGTACGCGCCTTGCTGCGGGCCGTTCGTCTGCGCCGAGACCAGGCTCGGCGAGCTGCGTACCGTGCTGCAGGCGACCGGGACGGCTTCGATCGACCTTTCGCTGGTGGTGACAGGCGGCGCTTCGGCGGTTCCGGCCGCTCTGGACGCGGTCGCGGCCGATCCCCGGTTCAGGCTGCGCGCGGTCGAGGTACCCGCCGTCGGGGCGGACCCGGACCTGGCCGTCTCCGAGGTCGCGCAGGCACTGGACGACTCTCCGCTCGCGGCCGCGGCCGGCTACATCGAGTTGCCGCTGGCGGCTCTGGCCGACCCCGCGCTCGCCGGCCAACTGCTCGAGGTCGTCGACGGCCGGGGCTACCGGCCCAAGCTGCGCACCGGGGGCACGACCGCGGCGGCGTTCCCGGACGAGCAGGCTCTGGCGGCAGTCCTGAAGGTGCTGACCGACCGGCGGATACCGTTCAAGTGCACCGCCGGGCTGCACCACGCCGTGCGCCACACCGCGGCCGACACCGGCTTCGAGCACCACGGCTTCCTGAACGTGCTGCTCGCCATCGGAGCGGCCTCGCAGGGGGCGGGCCCGGCCGAACTGGCGAAGGTACTCGCCGAACGTGATCCAGTGGCCGTAGCGAGGCAGATCGGCGACCTGGATGGGATCGCGGCTGACGACATCAGGTATCTATTTACCTCGTTCGGCACGTGCAGCACCGACGAGCCGGTGCAGGATCTGATCGCGCTCGGGCTGCTGAGCCCGTAGTACCGGCGCGCTCTGGAAAGATGCAGTGATCCACTCTTGAGGAGGGCTCGCAATGGCGCTGCCGACTGCGTGCGATTGGCTCGAAATCCCCGACGGTCACCCGTTCGGGCTGCAGACGCTGCCGTACGGGTCATTCAGCGACGTCCATCACCCGGCCAGGCGCCGGGTCGGCGTTGCGATCGGCGACAGGGTGCTCGACCTCAGCACCGCGATCGAGCGCCTGGTCCCTGGCCGGGCCGCCGACTTCAGCGAGGGGAACCTCAATCGCTTCCTTGCCGCCGGCGACGCGGCCTGGGCGCAAGTCAGGGCCGACCTGCTCACCTGGCTCAGCCAGGACCACTTCCGCGGCGCGCTGGAAGATCTGATCGTGCCCGCCGACCGTGTCACCATGCATCTGCCGTTCGCGGTCGCGGACTACGTCGACTTCTACGCCTCGCAGCAGCACGCGACCAACGTCGGCCAGATCTTCCGCCCCGACGGCGAGGCCCTTCAGCCAAACTGGCGTCACCTCCCGGTCGGATATCACGGCCGGGCCGGCACCGTCGTGATCTCCGGCACGCCGATCCGGCGCCCATGCGGCCAAACCATGCCAGCCGCCGCCACGGCGCCGGTGTTCGGGCCGTCCCGCAGGCTTGACTTCGAGGCTGAACTTGGCTTCGTCGTCGGCGTGGACAGCGTCACCGGCGAACGGGTGCCCGCGAGCCGCTTCCGCGAGCACGTCTTTGGCGCCTGCCTGGTAAATGACTGGTCCGCGCGGGACATTCAAGGCTGGGAATCAGCCCCGCTCGGGCCATTTCTCGGAAAATCATTTGGCACAACGCTTTCCGCATGGATAGTCCCGCTGGCAGCGCTTGAGCATGCCAGGGTCAGACCGCCGAGCCTGGACACCGAGCTAGTCGATTACCTTGCCAACTCCGGCGACTGGGGATTCGACATTGACCTTGAGGTCACGATTAACGGGCACGTGGTATCGCGGCCGCCTTACTCGACAATGTTCTGGAGCCCGGCCCAGATGCTGGCGCATATGACCGTCAACGGAGCCGGCCTGCGCACCGGCGACCTCTTCGCCTCGGGTACGGTCAGCGGCCAGGCGCCTGACCAGTACGGCTCGCTGATTGAGCTCGCGTGGGCAGGCCGCCGGCCGCTAACGCTCGGTGACGGCAGCTCGCGGAGCTGGCTAGAAGACGGTGACGAAGTCCGCATCACCGCCACTGCCGCTGGTCAGGACGGCACCAGCGTCGGGTTCGGTGACGTCCACGGTCAGATCGTCCCCGCCTGGCTGCCGGAGCCTGGGCTGCCCTAGATCGCTACGTCATCAGCGGGTCGACGACTACGATGACGATTACGCTGATTACTCGGGGAGACGCAGAATGTCAGGGCAGCAGGAGCGGCGGGGCGAGCTGGACGGTTTCGACCAGCTTGATCCGCACGACAGCACCCTCGAACTGTCCGGCGTCATCGACCGCATGCAGCAGCAGGCCCGGGCTTCTTCCAACCCGACCAACGGTGCGGCAAACGGCGATGCCGCCGGTAATTCACACCACGGGCGCCGTAACAACATAGAAAACCTCACCGAAAATAGTCTTCAATACGGAAATAACGTCAGCAGGGCCGTTTCACACCTGGCCGATTCTCAGACCACGCTCCCCCATCAGCGGCCGACGAGCCCGATCCCACCCGGCTCAGCCCCACCCGGCTCAGCCCCACCCGGCTCAGCCCCACCCGGCTCGGTTCCTCCAGGTCAGCCGAACCTGATGCCACCCACCCGCGCCCCAGGCAATCGCGTTGCGGCCGAACCCACCCGGCCTCGTTACTCCGAACCAAGGGACTTCGGTCCCGATCCGCTAGCGGACCGACGGCCCAGGACCAGGCCCGGCTACAGCCCAGATCGCCCGGACTACGACGCGGGTCAGCGTGACAACAGCCGGGGCCGCACGATCTACGAGCAGACCCGTGGCGACTACGATCGGGACCGGTCCTACCGCGATGGCGGGCAAAGGCCTTCCGGAAATGCAAGCCACGCTCCCCCGCCGCCGCCCGGCCCGCCTCCGGCCCCGCCGCCCGGCCTGGCCCCGGATGCGTACCGCCCAAGCCACCCCCCGCCACGGCCATACTCTGAGCCTCTTGGCCAAGCTGACGCTGCCCGCCAAGCCGACGCTGCCCGCCAAGCCGACACTGGCCGCCAAGCCGACGCTGCCCGCCAAGCCGACACTGCCCGCCAAGCCGACACTGGCCGCCAAGCCGATCGCCGCCAGGCAGATCCGCCGTACTCCCAGGGCCGTCACGGCGGCGGTAGCCACGCCCCCAGGACCCAGTTCGACAGGCTGCCGTCCGGCCCGCCTGGAGAGCCGGAATACGAGTCGCGCAATCCTTACGACGTCCCTGATCCTTATCGCCACACCCGCAGCGGAAGTCACGCGGTTCCTGAGCACCCGCGTCTGCGTTCGCGCGACTCCTACGACTTCTTCGAGAACAGCGACCAATCGGAGTCTGATCCGATCGCGGTACCCGATCCCGTTGCGGTTACCGATCCTGTTGCGGTTTCCGATCCGGTTAGGCCGCAGGAGCCAGCCTTGCCGCCGGAGCGCGAGTCGGCCCCTGAGCAGCGGCTGGAGTCTGCCCCGCAGCCAGAACCCGTGGCGGAACCAGAATCTGAGCCGGAGCCAGAACCAGAACCAGCGCCAGTAACCCAGCTGACGCCAGATCCTGAACCGGACCGGGATCCGGAGCCAGAGCCGCAACCCGAACCAGAGCCGGAACCCGAGGCTCTCGCTCCGAGCCCTGAACCGCCCGCTCCGGCCGCTCCGCCCGAGTCATCGGCCCAGCCCGACCCGATCCAGGAAATCACGCCCGGGCCGGCTCCGGCCGCGCCAGAACTCACCGCTCCACTGGCCCCAGTGTCCGCAGCGGTCCCGACGCCTCCATCACCAATCCCGACTCCGCCCGCGCCGCCCCCGCCGGAATATGCCTCACGGCCTGCGGTCGTTGTCAGCGCCCAGCCCACCATGCCTCCGGTACCCGGGTCCCGCGCCGATTTCAAGCTGCGACTCGAACGCCTGCCGTTCGGCCACCCCTCTTCGCCTTACCACGTCGACGGCGAACGCAAGCCGCCGCCGCCTCGGCTCAGGCACCTCGAGCTAGCGCCCCCGGCTCCGAACCGCTTCGCCGCCGCGGCCGCCAAGGCCCTAGCGAGCGAGCCGACCGCGCCGCCTGCGACCTTCCAGCTCCCCGCCACACCGCCTCCGGACGACGAACCCGGCTTCAGCCTCTCCAGCGAGACCGACGACGTCCCCGCCGACCCGGCGCAGGAACCGCCTGCCCCGCAATCCCACCTCGACGGATCGTGGTCGTGGGGTTCAGCGAGCCTGACCTCGGACCAGGTGAGGGTGGCGAATGACGTCTACGACCGGTTCCGCTCGGCCGAGGGACGCAGCCTGTTCGGCAGTTACAGCGCCGGTGGCCTGACTCCTACGCTGCAGCACGTAGCCGCAGATCTGGAGGACGGCGGGCTCTCGCCGGAGACCGAGCAGACCGCGCTGCTCGACCCGGATACCTTCAAGGCCCGGTTCTCAGACATGTTGCGGCGGTACCCGGATCGGACCGCCGACCGGCTGGCTCGCCGGGTACCTGGTGCCATCTCCTATGCCTTCATCTTCGACGGCGAGCTCTATTCCGCCGGCATCTGGATCGTGCAGGATGCGCTGACGGCCCAGGGCTTCCAGCTGCTCGCCCGCAGAAACGACTGGAATGCCAGGTCGAACCGATGCGTCGCCACAATGTGGCAGGACCCGACTCATGATGTGCCATTCCAGGTGGAGTTCCACACGACCGCGAGTCTTGACGCTCAGTACCTGGCCAAGACGTCATCGACCTTGATCAGCGACCCGCGGATTCCCTCAGCCGAGGCCACGAAGCTGGAATCCGGCCTAGCCGCTGCCTGGGCAGCGCTCCCAGCCCCGCCTGGGAACTCCGGGATCGGCAACTACCGCCGCGAGAACGGCGGAACCGCCCAGCGCAGCGTCACCTAGCTCGTCGGCTCTTCCTGCCCACCCCTGGCGGCCACCTGATCGAAGTACTCCTTATCCCTGACTTAGGCGCGATAACGCCACCCCAGGACGCCGAAATTTGTGCACTAAGCTCAGCCGCTGCCCGGAACTGCCGGGCAATACGCTCCCACCGCGACCGGCCGCGACCGGCGGCCGCTGCGCGAGACGGCCCCGGCCGGCAGGTCACCGAACCGCCAGGACGTCAGTCACAGCGCGTTCAGCCAACCGTGAGCCCGGGCCGGTCACGTCCGCGAGGCCGCCGGCCGCACGCCCGCTCGTTCGGGAGCGGCACTTCCCATCCGTTGCCGGCGACTTCCCATCCGTTGCGGCCACTTACCCTGCATTACCCTCGTAATTCTGCCCGGAATGACCGTTATGGGCCATGGAAACGGATGGTAAGTGGCGCTAACGGATGGGAAGTGCGGTCCAATGAATGGGAAGTCACTCTCACCACACCTGCCCATTCTCGTCCGAACCTCCCGATACCAGACAGAACTGGCACGCTTCTGGTTAACCTCCCCGCACTAACTTGACCTAAGACAGGACGCAGCTGGAATCCGGCCTAGCCGCTGCCTGGGCAGCGCTCCCAGCCCCGCCTGGGAACTCCGGGATCGGCAATTACAACCGCGAGACCGGCGGACCCGCCCAGCGCAGCATCACCTAGCTCGTCGCCTCGTCCTGCCCGCCCCTGTCGGCCACCTGATCGAAGTACTCCCTGATCAGTTGCCTCTGCCGCTCGCTGACCTGATCGAAGTGCGTGGTTAGCGCATCCTCGCCGATCGCCTCGGCGGTCAGGTACAGATCCTTGATCTGATCCAGCTTGGCGTCCACCGGCAACTCCGGCTCCGGCTCTAGCGGAGGCGGCGGAGTTGGCGGCACTGAATCGGCCGGTTTGCGTTCCAGTGGCTCGAACGGAGCACGAATCCGGCTCACGGGCGGATCGGCAGCGGCGGCGGGCCGGGCCGGATTCGGCATGTCGGGCGTTATCACCGGTATCGGCGCCGTGTCGTCGTCCGGGTTGACGTCCTCCCCGCCGTCCACCATCACGGTGCCCGGCGGCACGGAAACAGGCGCGGGGACACGCACAGAAACCGGCCTAACGGGGGCTGCCGACGCCAGGTCCGGCGGCACCGGATTCACCGATGGCGCGCTCACGGACTCCTGATCGGGAAGCTCGGGTGGGTTCGTCGGCAGCACCGGAGCAGGCGGAGGAATCGCCCCGCTTGGGCTGGCCACCTCCGGCCTGGGCTCTGCCTTGACCACTGGCTCAGCGGGCGCGACCTCAGCGTCCGCACTCGGCCCAGCCTGCATAGGCCCAGTCGCCATGGGCCCAGCCGCCATAGGCCCAGCTGTCATGGGCCTAGCCGACGTCGGTGCGACCGCGCTCGGCCCGGCGGGCAACGCTGGCGGCGGACCGACCGGTCTTGGAGCCGGTGCCTGCTGAGCGGCGGTGTCGGCAACCGGCCGATCCGCCGGGCCCACTTCACCCTCATAACGAGGCGCGCCGTAGCCGTCCGGCGTCCAGCGTGGATCCACCCAGCCAGGCGGTGGACCACCAGGCGGGAACCGGTTGTCCTGTGGATAGCGCCCGCCCGGCGGGTAACCACCTGGCGGGTAACCACCTGGCGCCATCATCGGGTCACCGGGCCTGAAGTCCGGCCGGGCCGCCCTCGGATCGCCAGCCCACCGCCGATCCTCCCAGCCCGGCGGCATCCGTCCGTCGGGTCCTGGTCCCGGCCCCGGCCCCTGGCCAGGACCAGGCCAGCCCGGCCGCCCTCGACCATCACCTGGCCGCGGCGGGTATTCACCTTGGTAACCGCGCGGATCGTAGCCTGGTCGGCCCGGGTGGCCGTTTCCTCGGTACTCGGGCGGGGGACCATAGTCGTAACCGCCAGGTGGCGGACCGTACCCGTTCGGAGCTGGCGGCGGATACCGACGACTGTCGCCGCGGTGACCGGGCGGCGGACCGTACTGGCCAGGCGCCGGTCCATGGCCGTACTGGCCGTCACGATAACCGTAAGGTCCATATCCGGCCTGGTCTGGCGGGCCTCCCCGGCCGTGACCGTCAGGCCCGTAACCAGGTGGCTGGCCGTAATCGTCTCGCCCCAACCGCTCGGGCGGAACCTGCCCTCCGGGCGCTGGCCCCGGGCCAAACCCATTGCCAGGTTGATAGCCGTTGTCGGCCGGACGGTAACCAGGGTCGGATCGCGGCCCGTTACCCGGCCCGTAACCAGGGTCGGACCGCGGCCCGTTACCCGGCCCGTAACCAGCGCCTGGCCCGTGCCGATCCGGGTAGCCGTTGCCGGGCGGCCTGAAACCACGGTCGCCTGGCGGCGGCCGGTACGCCTCCCTGGGCGGCGGGTACCCGCCCCTAGGCGGCGGATAACCAGGGTGATATTGGCCCCCCGGCGGCGGCCCGTAGCCGCTGCCCGGCGGACCGTAGCCATTAGGCGCCGGACCCTGCGGATAGGGCGCCCGTTGCGGCCGCTCTTCTGGCCACTCTTGCCCCTGACCGCCTGGCTGAGGTGGCGCACGGTGCGGCGGCGGCACTGGCCGACCGACCAGCGGATCGCCAGAGCGCATATCACGGTGTCCTGATCCAAACTCCGGCAATGGTTCAGGACCCGACCAGACCCGATAGACCTCAGGCTCCGGCTCTGGCTGGGCCGACTGCGGCTGAACCTGCGGCTGTTGCTGGATCGGCTGTTGTTGGATCGGCTGCGGTTGGACCGACTGCTGCATCGGCGGCGGCGGGGCGGCTGGCCGCTCCGGCTCCTGCCAGACCCGCTCGGCCGCTGGCTCATGCCAAGCCTGCTGGACCGGCGGCACCTGAGCCGAGTGCGGAACCTGAGCCGAGTGCGGAACCTGAGCTGACGGCGGCGGCGGTTGCGCAGGGTTCGGCTGCGCCAACGGCGATAGCGGAGGCGCCGATTGCGGAGGCGCAACTGGCTGGCTCGACGACAACGGTGCTTCCCGGCGCACCTGCTCAGGCCGCAACTGCTCAGGCCGCAGCTGCTCAGGCCGCGGCGACCCAGCCGCGAACGGCTGCTCAGGCCGGAACTGATGCGCCGACGGCTCCTGCCACCCCGGCCGACCACGAGGCACCTGACCACCAGGCACCTGACTGCCCGGCATCTGACTGCCAGGCATCTGACTGCCAGGCACCGGCTGACCGTTCGGCGTCTGTTGCCCGCCGGATGGCGGCTGCCACACGGATTGCCGCTGCTGCTCAGCCCGCGCCTGCTGCTGCCCAGCAGGCGGCGCCTGCCCACCTTGCGGCGGCGGCTGCCACACCGACTGCCCGTGTGATTCCGGCCGCGCCTGCTGCCCGGCCGGCGGCTGCCACACCGCCCGCGGATCAGCCGACGTGCGCGGTTCCCGCCGGGGCAACGGCGGCGGCTCGGTAACCGGCCGGCCCTCAGCCTGCCCCCTAGGCTCAGAATGACCCCGGTCCTCGGCCTGCGCCCGAGGCTGAGACTGCGCCCGAGGCTGAGACTGCATCCGCGGCTCAGATTGCGCCCGCGGCTCAAAATGCCCCCGCGGCTCACCGGGCCCCTGCGCAGGCGTCCCCTGCGGCTCCGGCCTTTTCCGCTGCGGCAGCACCGGCTTCACAGACTGAACCGCGCGGAACGGCGTCATCCATTCGTCGGTCTCGGTGCCAGCGTTGCCATTGCCAGAATCTGAGTGGCCATCGTCGAATGCCTGCCGGTCCTGGCCATGATCGTCCTGGCCAGGCTTACGCCGACTCCTGCGTGCCCCGGCCATACCTAGACAAACTCCCCGCGCGAAGCACAACCAGCCCGAACCGACAAGGCTGCCCGCACCGACAAGACCAGTACCTCCGCACAGCTGGCGCGGACCACGGTCCCCGGGCGACCTAGCTGATCGGCTCCGAGTGCCACTGATGCCAAGAACTCGAAGTCCAGACGCAGCGATTGAAGACCTATGCCACGGACCGCACCCCGCCAGTCAGGGTCAGGCTATTAACCGTCCAACGATGTCATGAGCCACAGTTCCCCGCAACCGATCCGCCCGAGGCCAGGAACGTAGAGGCGTGAGTGCATGATTGTGACGACAGTGACTGCTGTGACAGCGAGAACGATATCAACCTAATCGACCAGACCGCGACTTCACCGGTCGGCTAACGTTGCCGCCACAGCAAAGATCCGATAGCACCGGAGGGGATCATGACGAACCAGGTGAAATACGTCCTCCAAGAATCGGAGGTGCCTCGCGAGTGGTACAACATCATCCCCGACCTGCCCTCGCCTCCGCCGCCGCCGCTGCATCCGGGCACGCACGAGCCGATCGGACCCGACGCGCTCGCACCGCTGTTCCCGATGGCGCTGATCCTCCAGGAAGTCTCCGGCGACCGGCACATCGCGATCCCTGAGCCAGTTCTGGACGTCTACCGGCTCTGGCGGCCGACCCCGCTGTACCGGGCTCGCCGCCTGGAGAAAGACCTCGGCACGCCGGCCAAGATCTACTACAAGTACGAGGGCGTCAGCCCGGCTGGCTCGCACAAGCCGAACACCGCGGTGCCGCAGGCCTACTACAACGCCGAAGCGGGCACCAGGAAGCTGACCACTGAGACCGGCGCCGGCCAGTGGGGCACCGCGCTGTCGTTCGCGTGCGCGCTGTTCGGCATCGACCTCGAGGTCTGGATGGTGCGGTCGTCGTATGACCAGAAGCCGTACCGCAAGATGCTGATGGAGACTTACGGCGCGACCGTGCACGCCAGCCCGTCCAACGTGACCAACGCCGGCCGCTCCATCCTGGAAGCCAATCCGGACTCCACCGGCAGCCTCGGCATCGCGATCAGCGAGGCCGTCGAGGTAGCCGCCAGCAATGACGACACCAGGTACTCACTCGGCAGCGTGCTCAACCACGTGCTGATGCACCAGACGGTCATCGGCGAGGAGGCGATCAAGCAGCTCGCCCAGGCCGGCGACACACCGGACGTGATCGTGGGCTGCACCGGCGGCGGCTCGAACTTCGGCGGCCTGGTGTTCCCGTTCCTGCGCGAGAAGCTCGCCGGCCGGATGAACCCGGTCATCCGGGCAGTCGAGCCGGCCGCCTGCCCGTCCTTCACCAAGGGCAAGTACGCATATGACTTCGGCGACACGGCGGGATTCACCCCGCTGCTGAAAATGCACACCCTCGGGCACGACTTCATTCCCGACCCCATTCATGCCGGCGGGCTGCGTTATCACGGAATGTCGCCCTTGCTCTCGCATATCTACGAGCTCGGGCTGATGGAAGCAGTGGCCAAGCCGCAATCGGAATGCTTCGCGGCCGGCCTGCGCTTCGCGCGCACCGAGGGCATCGTGCCCGCGCCGGAACCCACGCACGCGGTGGCCGCCTGCATCGAAGAGGCGCTCCGGTGCAAGGAGACCGGCGAGGAGAAGGTCATCCTGACCGCTCTGTGCGGGCATGGCCTGCTTGACCTGCAGGCTTACGGTGACTACCTGGCCGGCGCGATGAAGGACTTCGACCTGTCCGACCAGACCCTGGAGAAGGCACTAGCCGGACTTCCCGCCGGGGTCTAAGCCGCCTCCTGCGATTCCTTCCAGCAGGGGCAGCCGGGTACGCCGACACCGTACCCGGCTGCTCCTGGCCCCCCCGGGGTTAGCGGCTAGGCCGCATATCCGGAGATTAGCGCCGCCGGCGGCCAGAGTTATCCGGGAGCCTCCCCTGAGTTTTCCGTGGCTACCCCGAAAACTCCCGACCCGTTCGGCGACGAAGCAAGGCAAGACTCGATCAGTCCGACCAGCTCAAGTATTCCCTGGAACGGCTTCGCGTCGCTTGCGTCCTGCGTGCGCACACTGCCTTCCAGGCGACCAGAAGGTGCCTGCCGCACGTCAAGGATTATGCGCAAGTAACGCTCTCCCGGTAAAAACCACGCGGATGAGTCCACGCGGATGCGGTGATCCTAGGTCCACCCCGGCAGGCCGCACATCGGGGAGGCACCCTGAATTTCAGCTCGTGGCACCCCGGAACTGATCGAACAACGCGATCAGATCACCCCGGCCGGACACGTTGAGTTTGTCGTAGGCGTGGCTGAGATGGGTCTCGATGGTCTTGCGGCTCAAGAACATCCGCTCGGCGATCTCAACATTCGTCAGCCGCTCGCACACCAGCAGCGCGATATCGTGCTCCCGCCGGGTCAAAGCCCCGAAGGGATCGGGCTCATCCCGCAGCGTGATGCCTAGTTCAGGCGCGGCCGCGTCAGCCAGCTGCAAATAGGCGTTCGCGCCGATAGCGATGAACTGCCCGCGCGCGGCGCGCAACGACCGCTCAGCCGCCGCCCAGCGACCGGCCCGCCCATGACAGCCCGCCGCGAGCAACTCAATCCTGCCGACTTCAAGCGGCAGCCCAACGGCCGCAGCCAGGTCCCGAGCCCGGTCGCACTCGGTGATCGCCCGGCCGTACTCGCCCCGGGCCAGCTCGATCTGGGCGGCGACCCTGGCCGCGCTCATCAGCGCCGACTTACGCCCGAACCTGGCCGGCCCCGCCAGGAAGCGGTCGAGTTCGGCCGCGGCCTCATCCGCCCGCCCGAGCTGCGCCAGGGCATCGGCCCTGACCGGCCCGTACAGATGCGTTCCTGGCTCCTTCGAGTCGTAGTTCGCCTCGATCTGCTCGGCGGCGATCAGCAACCGCTCCGGATCACCGTGCGCCTGCGCGATGGCCGCTTTGGCGGCGCCCGCGAACGCCAGACCGCTTGCCGTACCCATCATCTGTGCCCACTTATCGGACTCGGCGCAGTGATGGTCGGCCTCGGTCCACTCCGCCCGCGCCGCATGCGGGTAGCTGGCCAGCGCGTGCAGCAGCGGATAGAACCGGAACCGGTCGTTGTCGACCGCGTTTCCCACGGCCAGGTCAGTGAACAGCACCGCCTCGGCGAGCCGGCCCCGCCGGTACTCGACCTCCCCAAGGAGCCCGATCGCCTGGCTCGCCCTCAGCGCCTCGCCCCTGGCAGCCCGGTTGATCATCGCGTGCAGGTCGCGCGCCGCGCCGTCCAGATCATCACTCCAGAGCCTGATGATCCCCCTGGCCGCCAGACCATCCAGCCCCGACGACACTCCCGGCTCTCCCGCTCCGGTCAGCAGCGCCAGCGCCTGATCGCCGTGCCCGGATAGAGCTATCCCGACCGTCTTAGCCAGCCAGGCGAACCCGCTGACCCAGGGTTCGGTCGACCCAGCCTCGACCGCCGCGTTCCCGTACTTGACCATCTGCGGATAGGACAGAATCACGATCCCGATGATCGCCAGCTGCGTGGCAACCCGGGCGGTCAGGTCAGCCGGCGCCCCAGCCGGCACCGCCCGAACGTCCCGCTCCAGGGCATCCAGCGCGCCAGTAAGCAACCCGATCGCCTGCTCGACATTTCCGGCCAGCAGGCACTGGTAACCCATCACGTAGTCACGCCACGGATCGGCCGGCGCCTGCGCCAGTTCCGCCTCATACTCCCGCGCCGCGATCGCCTTGCCGGCCACAAGCAACGCCTCGACGGCGGTCAGCAGCAGCCCGATCCGGCCCGGCCCCGGCGCGGTACAGTCCAGCGCCCGCTGGTAGTAAAAGGAGGCGCTAGGGATGTCGTGCGCCGCCATCCTGGCCGTCGCCGCAGCCGCCAGATCCGCCGCGAGCGCCTCGTCAACCCCATCGACCGCATCGATCCGGTGCTGCAACGCCCCCGGCCCTCCAAGCTGCGCGCACCGCCGGTGCAGCTCCGCTCGGATCCGGTTGCTCAGGTCGTGATAGATCGCCTCTCTGATCAGCACCTGCGGAAAGGCCAGCTCCCGCCCGCCGGTGCCGGGCACTTCAACCAGGAACCCGTTGTCGATGGCATCGGTGACCTGCTCACCGGGTGCCTGCGAACCGACAACCGTCCGCAGTGCCGCCACGCTGAACCGCATCCCGAGCACCGCCGCCGCCGCGACCAGTTCTCTCGTCCGCCGGTCGCAGGCCGCCAGCCGCGAGGTGATGACCAGAGCCTGATCACGCGGCGCCGGCAGCGGACCAACCCCGGTCACGATCGGATGACTGGACAGCAGATTGAGAAGCGCCAGCGCGTGATCCGGGTTGCCGCCCGTGCTCTCGTGCAACCGCGCTGCCCCCTCGGGGCTGAGCCCAGGATGCCCATTCGCGACCGCGAGCAGCAGCAGTTCCTCGGGCTGCAGGCCGTCCAGCGCCAGCCGAGCGCCCCGATCGCTTTCCAGCAATTGCCGCCAGGCCTTCGACGGCCCGCTGCCAGTAAAGGCAAGCACTAGCATGATCGGCTCGGATCGCAGCCGCCGCGCCGCGTACTGCATCGCCTCCATGGAAAGCTCATCGGCCCATTGCGCGTCATCCACGATGACCACGATCTTGCGCCCGGCTGACTGCAGCTGTCCGGCCAGCCACTGCCCGATCAGCATCGGGCTGCCTTGCGGATCAAGCCCGGTGACCGGGTCTGCTCCCGGTACCCGGGCGGCGATGTCCTCGAACACTCCCCAAGGCGGCCGAGGTTCGGCCTCAACCCCGTTTACCCTGATGACAGCGACATCCAGCCCTGACAGCCACTGCTCGATCAGCGCCGTCTTCCCAACTCCGGCTTCGCCTTCGAGCGCGACCAGCTGCGCCGCCCCGCCGCTGGCCGCCTCCCAGACCGCCCGCAGCTGCGCTATCTCCTCTGCCCGCCCGACGAATCTGGTCGCAATCGGCCTGCGGCGGGAACCATGGGACATCGCTCTCCCTACAATCAACCGGATTAAGTCAAGCTATTACCGGAATCACGCAACAGAGTAAAGGGGATCGCCGCAACACAGAACGGCCGGCAATCGACCGAGGTCCAACCCCACATTGGCGTCGGCTCAGTCGTGCGGCTTGATTGTCAGACCCGGAGTTTTAGCGGGAGAAAGATTTGCGGTGGTTTGACGCAAGCATCGACCGGCAACTCCCGCCGCCGGATCCCTGCCGCCAGCCGCGCGCATCCAGGGATTTCCTATCTAGGAGATCAATTTTAGAGGATTCTCTGTTAGAGTCGTCGGAACCCGGCTGATAACGCCTGTCAGTGGGGCCAACGCGACAAAACCGGAAGGTCTCCCGTCCATGCGAGTTAAGTTCCTTCCCCCGGCGCGGCTGGTGCTCGGAATGACCGCCGTCGTGACCGTCATCCCGCTTGCGTTCGCGGCCGCCGGCCCGGCGGCCGCGGCCCCGACCGCCGCTCCGACCAACCCGGCACCAGTCCAGATCCTGACCTCGGGTAACGACAGATCAGGCGGCGACTTTTTCATCACGCCCACCGGTGACGCCAATACCTATGCACCCGGCGCCGAGATCGTGAACCGCGAGGGCCAGGAAGTCTGGTTCCACCCTGCCGCGGCCGGCAAGGTGGACGCGGACTTCCGGGTACAGCGCTACGACGGCCAGCGCGTGCTGACCTTCTGGGAAGGCACCGGCTTTGGCGGCCTGTCCTCGGGCACTGACTACATCTACAACACGAACTTCCAGCAGATCGCCACGGTCAACGCCGGCAACGGATTTAGTGCCGACGGCCATGAGTTCGCGATCACCCCATGGAACACGGCGCTCGTCCTCAGCTACACCACGGCTCAGGCCGACCTGACCTCCATCGGCGGCCCCGCCAACCAGACCGTCGTCGACGGCATCGTCCAGGAGATCAACATCTCAACCGGTCAGGTCCTCTTCCAGTGGAATAGCGCCGATCACGTGCCCTACGGCCAGAGCGAGCAGCCCTTGCCCGCCTCGGCCAGCACCCCCTGGGACTGGTTCCACATCAACGCCGTCAAGGTCACCAGGGACGACAACCTGCTGATCGACGCCCGTGACGCCTGGACGACCTACAAGGTCAGCCTGGCCACCGGCAACATCATCTGGCAGCTCGGCGGCAAGGACAGCAGCTTCACGCTCAAGACTGCCCCCGGCCAGACGCTGGACAACGCCGGCGAATTTTTCGCCTGGCAGCACGATCCCGAGCAGGTCGGCCCGAACGAGTACACCTTCTTCGACAACGAGTCCGCGGGCACGCCCGAACTGGCCAGCAGCCGCGCGATCGAGGTCAAGATCAACCAGCGCAAGAAGACCGCCACGCTGATCAAGTCCTGGAACCAGCCGGAAGGTCAGGTCGCCGCCTCGCAAGGCGACGCGCAGACGATCGGTCACGACAATCTCGTCGTGGGCTGGGGTGCGCTGCCGTTCTTCTCCGAGTTCAGCAAGTCGGGCGCGTTGCTCTTCAATGCCGAGTTCCCTGTCGGCGTGAACACCTACCGCGCCTACCGCTTCCAGTGGCCGGGCGACAACAACAGCAAGCCGCACTAGCCGGGCAAGCACCACGCGCGGGGCCGCAGCACCAACGGCGCTGCTGCCCCAGGCCCGCTTCAGCCTGAGCTTGCCAGCTCGTTCCGCCCGCTCGCACGCCAGTCAGCGATCCGGACGAGCGTCTCCAGGTAAGCCAGCACGAACGGCCCGTACCGCTCAAGCTGCGACAGCACGGTGGCAGTCCACTCACCAGAAAACGGCCTCAGATCCACGGTCAGCTCAAAGGCTTCCAGGCTAAGCACGGACGGCATAGCCCAGCTCCCGCCATGCACGAGCCCGAACAACACCAGGCCCTCACCGGACAGAGCCTCGGGCTCCTGCTCCTGCTCCTGCACCCGCACCCGCAGCCGCCCGTGATGCGCCAGCACCAGGTACCGCACCAGATCCACGTCCGCGCCAGCGTCCACCAAGCCCCGCAGCGGCCCGCCCACCAGCAGCAGCGACGCAAGCTCATGCCGGAACCTCACGTCTCCCGCAAACACCAGCCGGCCATCGGTCCCTGACTTGGCCCACGGCCGACCCGCCTGCACTCGCTCTCGCTCGGCGTCAAGCGCCACCGCGCACAGCGCGTCCTGCCAGGTCGGATGCGCCTTGCCGACGTCGTGCAGATACGCGGCACAGACCACCGACCGCCACGCGACCTCGCTTAGCGACGGCTGGATCACCTCCAGCAGCGCCGCCGCCTGATCCCGGGTCTCCTCGCTGTGCTGCGCCAGCGACACCCACTCCCCCGCCGGCTCACCCTGCTCGTCGACGGCCAGGTCCAGCGAAGGAAAATCAGCCACCGGCCCAGGCCGCCCCGGGTCAAACCCGAGCACGGAGTCGTACCCCCCGTCAGCAGCAGCAACGACCAGCAGCTCTCCCGGCCTGGCCGGCTCCTCCTGCGGCGTCAGCTCAACCCAGCCGTCCCTGGCCCAGTCCAGCCGCCACACCGGCACCCGCCGCGCTAGCTCCGCCACCCCCGCCAGCGACGCCCGGCACCGCCAGTCATCGCCTGGCAGCCGGAACTCCTCCGGCGGCCGTCCGCCCTGCCCGCCGGTCCAGCTCGCCCAGATCAGCTGCGCCTCGAGATCATCGCCATCGCCGACCAGCCCGGCCACGTCGAGATCCTCGCCAGTCACGCCAACAGCCGGCGTTTCGAAAATCTCTCGGGGTTCGAAAGCTTCCCGGGGCTTGTTTCCCGCCTCCCCGAGGCCAGTCCCGCTTCCGGGAACCCAGAACACCCGGCCGCCCGGCTCGCACCGAGCCGCCCGCAACTTCACGCTCGCCCCAGGCCCGCCTTCGCTGATAACCAGCTCGGCAAAGACCTCAAGCCCGGCCTCGACAACCGGCGTCGCCACCACGATCTGCCCGCCATCGCCGACCGGCCCGGCGACAAGATCCGCCAATGCCCGCCGCTCCCGCCCCCGGAACTCAGCGTGCACCAGAACGCAGTCGACCGGCCCGCCGGCGAGCGCGGCCAGCACCCGCTGTGCCGCCTGCACCGAGTTCAGGATGATCAGCGTGCGCGTACCCGGCCGGTGCAGTTCGGCCGCGGCCTCCGCGATCGCCGGATAATCGCCGGGCTCGGCCCCGAGCCTGGCGACGACGGGACCGTCCACCGGTTCGGCCGACGACAGGAAGCTGACCGCCAGCGGCTCGGCCGTCCCCAGGGCCGCCGCCAGCGACACCAGCCGGCGCAGTGTCGCCGCCGAGCGCGGACACAAGCTGACCTCGTCGAACACCCACTGCGCACCGTTGGTGACCAGCGCGAAGTCGATCGGCTGGATGACGGCACCAACCCCGAAGCCCCGGTTAAGCGCCTTGCTCACCACAATGTCCGGGGTGCCGATGACGATCGCGGGTCCGTACATGTCGCGCCGCCATTGCCGGACAGAACTCGCCGACGGCAGCAGCGCGACCCGGTCAGCCAACCCGAGGCCGGTCAGCCAGCGAGCTACCTGCGCCGCGACCGGCTCGACCAGGCTGCCCTGGGGCAGCACGTAGACCAGCCGCCGTGGCGCCTGGTCAGCGGGCCCGTGCAGCCGCCGCCACAACCACGCGAGCACGACTCCGGTCCGCCCGGCACCGGGCACTGTCAAGGACTCCGGCAAGCCGTCTTCAGCCAGCCGGCGCTGGTAGTCCTGGGGAACCCGGCCGGTCGCGGCCAGAAAGAACTCCTCGAAGCTACTCACTGGCCGCGAGCAACTCGAGGATCTGCTCTCCGTACTTGGCCAGCTTGGCCTCGCCGACGCCGCTGACCCCGGCTAGGTCACTCAGGGTCGACGGCGATCGGGCCGCGATCTGGCGCAGCGTCGCGTCGTGGAAGATCACGTAGGCGGGAAGGCCCTGCTCCCTGGCCATGTCGCCGCGCCAGGCCCGTAGCCGCTCGAACACTTCGGTCGCCTCGGGCGGCAGGTCAGCGGCGGCGGACTGCGCGGCGGCGGACTTCTCAGCTCGAGACTTGCGGCTCTTCGGCTGCTTGGGCGGCTCGCGCCTGAGCAGGACCTCGCGGCCGCCGGACAGGACTTCATCGCTGAGCGCGGTCAGGGCCAGGACGCTGTAGTCGCCTTGCACGGCCAGCAGCCGCTGGGCGACCAGCTGCCGCACGACCCCGCGCCATTCACCCGCGCTCAGCTCGGCGCCGATCCCGAAGACCTTGAGCGCCGCGTGATTGTGCTCGGTGATCTTGGCGTTTTCCTTGCCGAGCAAGATGTCCACGACGTGGATGGCACCGAACGACTGGCCGCGTTCGCGCTTCAGCCGGTACACCGCCGACAGCACCTTCTGGGCCGCGACCGTGCCGTCCCAGGTCTGCGCGGGGGTCAGGCAGCTGTCGCAGTTGCCGCACGGAGCCGAGGTCTCCCCGAAGTAGCCGAGCATCTGGACGCGGCGGCACTCGATGGTCTCGCACAGCGCGATCATCGCGTCCAGATGCTGGTTCTGCCGCCGGCGGAACGCGCCGTCGCCCTCGGACTGATCGATGAACCGGCGCAGCTGGACGACATCAGAGAGCCCGTAGCCGAGCCAGGCCGTCGCGGGCAGGCCGTCGCGGCCGGCCCGGCCGGTCTCCTGGTAATAGCCTTCGACCGACTTGGGCATGTCGAGGTGCGCGACGAACCGCACGTCCGGCTTGTCGATGCCCATGCCGAACGCGATCGTGGCGACCATCACCAGGCCGTCCTCGCGCAGGAAACGCGCCTGGTTGCCCGCTCTGGTGCGGGCGTCGAGTCCCGCGTGATAAGGCAGCGCGGTGATCCCGTTCCGGCTCAGGAAATCCGCCTTCTCCTCGGTCGAGGCTCTCGACAGGCAGTAGACGATCCCGGCGGCACCCGGATGCTCGTCGCGCAGCAGAGAAAGCAGCTGCCGGCTCGGCTCGGTCTTCGGCTCGATCCGGTACTTGATGTTGGGCCGGTCGAAGCTGGCCACGAAATGCCGGGCGTCCCGCAGGTTCAGCCGCTCGGCGATCTCAGTCCGGGTCGCGTCGGTCGCCGTGGCCGTCAGCGCGATCCTGGGCACCTGCGGCCAGCGCTCGTGCAGCAGGGACAGCTCCAGGTAGTCCCGCCGGAAGTCGTGACCCCACTGCGATACGCAGTGCGCCTCATCGATCGCGAACACCGAGATCTTGCCCTGATCAAGCAGCCGCAGCGTCTGCTCGACAGCCAACCGCTCGGGCGCCAGGTACAGCAGGTCAAGCTCGCCGGCGGCGAACGCCTGCTCCATCTCTCGGCGCTGCCAGCCGTCCTGGGTCGAGTTCAGGAAGCCGGCCCGCACCCCGAGCGCGCACAGCGCGTCGACCTGGTCCTGCATCAGCGCGATCAGCGGCGAGATGACGACGCCGGTGCCGGGCCGGACGAGCGCGGGGATCTGATAGCACAGCGACTTGCCGCCGCCGGTCGGCATCAGCACGAGCGCGTCGCCGCCGCCGATGACGTGATCGATGATCTCCTGCTGTTCGCCGCGGAACGAGTCGTAGCCGAAGACCCGGTGCAGGGCCGCGAGCGCGGTGGGGGCAGCCTCGACAGTCACCCGGCCATCTTAGGAGCGCGGTGTGACACTTCGCGGCCGAGCGCATCGACCTCTGGCCGCGACAACCAGGCCATCGCAAAGCTTTCTTCCAAATCCCAGGTCACCATATGTCCGGGTTCGTCAGCAGACACGGCCGGCCGTCAACTCTCCGGTACTCGCGTAGCCGATCTCGCGCGCGCATACTTCCTGCCGTGAATCGACTACTCTCTGTAACATTCCCAGCCGCCGGCGCTGTTACATACATAGGAACCCTCTGCGTCACCGTCGCGACCTCCTTGACGGCGGCCGTGCTGACCACTGCGCCGGTCAGCGCCGCCAGTTCGGCATCGACTTCCGGGCCCGGAATCGCGAAGACCAGCCCCAGCACGAAGGTGCGCACCTTCGTGGTGCGCAGGCTCGGCGACTTCGGGCACGGCACGCTCAGGGCCGGGTTCAGCTTCGCCAACGCCGGGCCGCGACGCAGCGTGACCATCTTCAGCTTCAGGGTGCGCGGCGTGATCAGGCTCAGCCGGCCGCTGCCTGACCTGCGCCGGGCGACGGTCATCGATGGCTTCTCGGCGCCGAGCTACGCTGGCCGGCCGGTCGTCGAGGTTGATTTCAACGATCATCCCGGGCTTTTCTACGGGCCAGGCTCCGAGGGATCGTTGCTGCGCGGCCTGGCGCTCGATGACGCCAGCGGCGCCGGCGTCAGCCTGTACGCGAACTCGATCTCGATTGTCGCGAACTATGTCGGCCTTGATCTGTCCGGACGGCCGTTCGCCAACCGCGGCGACGGGCTGTACCTGTCGCGGCGGTCGGCGGACAACCGCATCGGCGCGAACAACGGCCTGGTCTCCGGTGCCGTATCCAACGTGATCTCGGCTAACCGCGGCAGCGGGATCGTGCTGGCCGGCTCGGTGCGCAACAAGATCGTCGACAACCGGATCGGCACGAACCCGGCCGGCACGGCGGCGATGGGTAACCGGGGTGACGGCCTGCTGCTGGTCGCCGGCGCTCGCGACAACCTGATCGGAGGGCCGGTGTTCGTCGACGGCGCGACCGGCCAGGAGAACAACCCGACCGGCGACAAGGGCACGCAGACGCCGGTCTTCGTGGTGCCGCCGCTCGGGAACCTGATCTCAGGTAACGGCCACGACGGCGTGGTGGTCGCGAACGGCTCGGTCAGCAATGAGCTCGACGGGAACTTCATCGGCACCACCGCCAACGGCGACGCGGGGCTTGGCAATGCGGGCGACGGCGTCGCGATCGTGCGGGCCAACCGGAATTCGCTGATCGGCTGCAAGTTCCGCAACAACCCGTTCGTGTACTACAACGTCGTCAGCGCCAACCGGGGCAACGGGCTGCGCATCACCGACTCGGACGACACGACCGTGCAGGGCAACTTCTTCGGGGTCGGGGCGAACAACACCACGATCCTGGGCAACCACGGCAACGGCATCCTGGTCAAAGGGACCTCGGCCAACACCCAGGTCGGCGGGGTGATCCCGCTCGGGAACGCGGCGGCGGGCAACTTCAGCAACGGCATCGCGGTGACGGGCCGGGCCCGCGGGTTCGTGACGTTCAACACCTTCGGCGGGCTGCTGCCGTTCAAGGGCGCCGCGCCGAACCATCACGACGGCCTGCTGGTGACCTCGACCGGCGGTAACAACCTGGTCAGGACCAACGTTTTCTCCGGCAACCGCGGCAACGGCATCGAACTGGGCGGCGACGCCAGGGGCGTCACCATCGACCCGGACATCGCGGGACTGGACACCAAGGGCACCGCCCTGCTGCCGAACGGCGGCGACGGGCTGCGGATCGACGGCAACGCGCACGCCAACGTGATCGGCGGCAACCTGCACTCGGTCATCCACCAGAACACGTTCTCCGGCAACCGCGGCTACGGCGTGGTAATCACCGGCCGGGCTCACGGCAACGTGATGTTCGGCAGCTTCATCGGGACCGCGATCACCGGCAAGACCGCCCTGGGCAACGGCAGGGGCGGCGTGCTGATCGCCGGGTTCGCGCACGGCAACCTCATCGGCGTCCACAGGAACCTGATCAGCGGCAACACCGGCAACGGGGTCACGCTGCTTGGCGGCACGTTCGCTAACCGGATCGTGGGTAACTTCATCGGGCTGAACAAGTTCCGGCAATCACTGCCGAACAGCGAGCGGCCGGTCGTCAACCGGGGCCACGCCAACATAATCCGCGGCAATTCCACCTCAAGCGGCCCGCGATAGCATCGCGCTGTGGTGGCAGCGGGGCAGTTTCAGGCACAGCGGCTTCATGACCTGATCAAACGCGAGCGGGGCAGGTATGCCGACACCCATCCTGCCTCGCTGCGCGCGTTCGATGCGGCCGGTGCGCATCTGCTCGGCGGGGTCCCGATGACGTGGATGCGGGCGTGGCCGGGCGGGTTCCCGCTGTACCTGGCGACCGCGCACGGGGCCAGGCTGACCGACCTGGACGGCAACGAGTTCATCGACTTCTGCCTGGGCGACACCGGTGCGATGGCCGGGCATTCGCCAGCGCCCGTTCAGGCGGCCGTGGCCGGGCGCTTCGGTGAGCTAGGCGGGGCCACCACGATGCTGCCCACTGTTGACGCGGCCTGGGTGGCGGGCGAGCTGACCCGCCGGTTCTGCGCGACGCACTGGAGCTTCACGCTGTCGGCGACCGATGCCAACCGGTGGGCGCTGCGGCTGGCCCGGCAGCTGACCGGCCGGCCCAAGGTCGCCGTGTTCAGCTACTGCTACCACGGCAGCGTCGACGAATCGTTCGTGGTCGCCACGCCCGACGGCGCCCGCAGCCGGGAGGGCAACACCGGGGCGCCGGTCGACCCCGCGGTCACCACCAGGGTGGTCGAGTTCAACGACATTGACGCGCTGGAGCGGGAGCTGGCCGCGGGCGACGTGGCCGTGCTGCTGATGGAGCCCGCGCTGACCAATATCGGCATCGTGCTGCCCGAGCCTGGTTACCTGGCCGCGGTCAGGGAGGTCACCAGGGCGGCGGGCACGCTGCTGATCAACGACGAGACGCACACGTTCAGCGCCGGCCCGGGCGGCTGCACGAAGGCGTGGGGCCTGGACCCGGACATCGTGACGATCGGCAAGGCGATCGGCGGGGGCATCCCGACCGGCGCCTACGGCCTGTCTGGGGCACTGGCGGAGCGGATCATGGCCGATGAGTCCGCCGACCTGATCGACACTGGCGGTGTCGGCGGCACGCTGGCCGGCAACGCGCTGTCGGTCGCCGCCATGCGGGCCACGCTGGAGCAGGTGCTCACTGACGAGGCGTTCGAGGTGATGATCGGGCTGGCCGGCCGGTTCACCGCCGGGGTCAGTGAAGTGATCGCGAGCCGCGAGGTGCCGTGGACGATCGCGCAGCTCGGCGCCCGGGCCGAGTACCGGTTCTGCCCTTCGCCGCCGCGCAGCGGCGGGGAGTCGAACGCCGCCGCCGACCCCGCGCTCGATGAGTACCTACACTTGTATCTGGCTAACCGGGGCGTGCTGATTACCCCGTTCCACAACATGGCACTGATGTGCCCGGCGACCACCGAGACCGATGTCGATGCCCATACCGAGGTGTTCGGCGCGGCCGTAGACGAGCTCGTCGGTACCTAACCCCACCCGGTACCTGACCCCACGGAGCGATGAATGCGTTTTGCTGTCAAGACCAGGCCCGAGCATCAGTCCTGGAAGGAGATCCGGGACCTCTGGGTAGCGGCTGACCAGATCGAGCTGTTCGAGTCGGCCTGGAACTGGGACCACTTCTACCCGCTGACCGGCGATACGACCGGCCCGAACTTCGAGGGCTGGACGATGCTGGCGGCGATGGCCGAGGCGACCAGCCGGATCAGGATCGGCTGCCAGGTGTCCGGCATGATCTACCGGCATCCGGCCGTGCTCGCCAACATGGCGGCGACCATCGACGTCATCTCTGACGGCCGGCTTGAGCTGGGCATCGGCGCCGGGTGGAACCAGCAGGAATGCGACGCGTACGGCATCGACCTGCCGCCGCTGCGGGAGCGGTTCGACCGGTTCGACGAGGGCGTGCAGGCCTTGGTCGGGCTGCTCAGCGACCGGACGACGACGTTCGACGGCCGTTACGTCAAGCTGACCGACGCCTACTGCGAGCCGAAGCCGGTGCAGCGGCCGCATCCGCCGATCACGATCGGCGGGCGCGGGAAGACCAGGACGCTGAAGACCACCGCCCGATTTGCTCAGCAGTGGAATGCGATCGCGTCCGATCCGGCCGACTGGCTCAGCCTGAAGGAGATCCTGGTCGAGCACTGCGCCTCGATCGGACGGGACCCCGCCGAGATCACCTGCTCGGTGAACGTGCGGATGGACGGAGGCTCCGCCGAGGATCTCGACGCGGTGGCGGAATCGTCGGCCGCCTATGCGCAGGCCGGGGCGGACCTGATTATCCTCGGCCTCCCGCTGCATGCGAGCCCTGATCTGCTCGGGCCGCTGGCCGAGCGGGTCGCCCCGCTGGCCGAAGACGCCAGTCATGGCTGACACTGTGGCTGACGGCAGCGAGACGGTGGAGATCTATACCGACGGCGCGTGCAGCGGCAACCCTGGCCCGGGCGGCTGGGGTGCGCTGCTTCGGCACGGCACGCGGACGAAGGAGATCTGCGGCGGCGAGGCGGCGGGCACCACGAACAACCGGATGGAGCTGATGGCGGCCATCAAGGCGCTGGAGTCGCTGACCAGGCCCTCGACTGTGCGGTTGCATACCGACAGCGTCTACGTGCGCAGCGGCATCACCGCCTGGCTGCCGAAGTGGCAGGCCAACGGCTGGCGGACCGCCGACAAGAAGCCGGTCAAGAACGCCGACCTGTGGCAGCGGCTCGACGCCGCGGCTAAGCGGCACAACGTGCAGTGGCTCTGGGTGAAGGGCCACGCGGGCGATCCCGGCAACGAGCGGGCCGACGCGCTGGCGAACCAGGGCATGCGCGAGGCGGCGGCGGCGGCTCCCGCTCGCTAGCTGCCCTGGCTCAGCTAGCCGCGATCGCCTCGGCCAGGATCCGCACTCCGGTGACCAGCGCGGCCCCGTCGGCCGCTCCGTAGCTGATTCGCAGGTAGGGGGCCGGCGGCTCGCCGGGGAACGAGATCCGCCCCGGGCTGACCGACAGGCCCCAGGCGGCGGCCTTGTCGACCACGCTGGATTCAGAACAGCTCTCGGGCAGCCGCAGCCAGACGTGCACGCCGCCCGACGGCACCAGGTCAAGCCGGCAGTCAGGCAGTTGAGCGGTGATCGCGGCGACCAGTGCGGCCAGGCGCTCGCGCAGGGCCCGGCGCAAGATCGCGAGGTGCCGGGTCCAGCCCGGTGCGGTGAGGACGTCGAGCGCTATGTGCTGCAGGATCGGCGCGACGAACAGGTCATCGCTGATCCGGCCCCGGCGCAGCCGCACCAGCGCCGGCCCCCTGGCGGCCAGGCCAGCTACCCGCAGGCCCGCCGCCACCGGCTTGGACACCGAGCGCAGGTAGATGACATGGCCGTGATCGTCGATGGTGGCCAGCGGCGCCGGCGACGGCGGCCCGAGATCGAAGTCGCGCATCCAGTCATCCTCAAGCAGGAAGGCGCCGCTCGCGGCGACCGCGTCGAGCACGGCGGCGCGGCGGTCCCTGGCCAGCACCGCGCCGGTCGGGTTGGCGTACCTCGGCTGCAGGTAGACCAGCTTGGCGCTGGTCCGGCCGAGCGCGTCGGCGAGCGCCTCAGGCGGGATCCCGTGGTTGTCGCCGGCCACCGGCACCAGCGTCAGCCCCGCCGCTCGCGCGGCGGCCAGCGCGCCGACGTAGGTCGGCGACTCCACGATGACCGGATCCCCCGGCGCGCACAGATGCCGGAACACGGCCGAAAGCGCCGCCTGCCCGCCCGGCGTGATCAGCACGTTCTGGGCGCTGAACGCGGCGCCGGTCTCGGTCGCGAAGAGCGCCCGCAGTTCGGGAACGCCCTGGGCGGGCAGCCGGCTCCAGGTCTGCGGCCGCCGCGCCGCCCTGGCCGCCGCGGCGGCGAGCAGGCCGATCGGCTGCAGGCCCTCGTCAAGGAACCCGCTGGACATCGAGATCGAATCGGCTGGCCCGGGCTGGATCATCTGCTCCAGGTCGGCGCCCAGGCTGGCCCGGCTTCCGAGCGCCAGCGTCTGCCAGGAGACATCGATCGGCGCGGTGGCGAGCCGGCGCGGAGCAGTGTAGGTACCGCTGCCCGGGCGGGTCACTACCAGCCCCCGGCGGGCTAGATCGGCAAGCATCCGCTGCACCGTCGCCGGGCTCAGACGATAGCGCTGTTGAAGCTGCCGGTAGGACGGCAGCCGACT
This sequence comes from Streptosporangiaceae bacterium, assembly GCA_036501205.1. Taxonomy (GTDB): domain Bacteria; phylum Actinomycetota; class Actinomycetes; order Streptosporangiales; family Streptosporangiaceae; genus Chersky-822. The sequence goes on from DASYAT010000198.1 coordinate 47,133, forward strand.
ATCGGGTGGCAGAGCCTGCACAAGCTGCTCCAGCCCGGCCTGGGCTATGAGCGAACTGCTACCATCATTCATGAGAGACAATAGAAGCACTTCTGAGCCCGCGAGGAAAGCGGCACTGCAGAAAGCGGCACCGTTCTTGCTCGGCGCGATCGGCGTGGTGTGCTTCAGCCTGACCTTCCCGACCACCGCCGCGGCCGAGGTCTCGTTCAGTCCGCTGACCGTCGGCGTCGGCCGGTCGGTAGTCGCCGCGATTCCCGCGATCATCGCGCTGCTCGGGCGGCGTCAGCCGCTGTTGCCGCCGCGCGAGGCGATGGGCCGGATGCTGATCGTCGTCGCGACTGTGGGCGTCGGGTTCGGTCTGCTCTCGGCGCTGGCCCTGCGCCAGGTCGGCAGCGTGCACACCGCGGTGATCGCGGGCCTTATCCCCGCCGCGACGGCCGGGATGGCCGCCTGGCGAGGCGGCGAACGGCCGAGTCGGGGCTACTGGGGAGCGCTCGCGCTGGGTCTGGGCGCGGTGATCGCGTTCGCGCTGATCCAGGGCGGTGGCACCGTGCGGCTGCCTGACCTGGTGCTGCTCGTGGCAATCACCGTCGGCGGGCTCGGCTACGCCGAGGGCGGGGTACTCGCCAGGACCTACGGCGGCTGGCGGGTGATCTGCTGGGCGATTGTGCTCGCGCTGCCGATCAGCGTGCCGGTGACGGTGATAGCGGTGATCGCCGACCCTCCGAAGCACATCGCGCTGAGCGCTTCGGCCGGGCTGGCCTACCTGGGCGTCGTCTCGATGTGCCTTGGCTTCTTCGCCTGGTACCAGGCCATGGCCACCGGCGGCGTCGCGGCGATCGGGCGACTGCAGCTAGCCCAGCCCGCGCTGACACTCGGCTGGTCGGCGCTGCTGCTCAGTGAGCACGTCAGCCTGCTGAGCGCGGCCGCGGCCGCGGTCGTGATCATCGCGACGGCGATCGGCCGGAATGCCAAGGTCGAGCGCCGGCCCATGGTCGCGGCGGGGCCGACCGGCGCTGCCCAGGAAAGCACTGCCCAGCCCGCCCCGACGACACCGGTTTTGAACGCCACATCAAAAACACCTACCTCATGATTTTCGCCTGGGCGGTTCTGCGGCAGAATGCTGCTATGCAACCTTTGCGTTTTCGTGAAGCCGGTGTTATGTCCGCAGCGCTGCTGCTGAGTGTCGGCATAGCGCTAGCCGGGTGCAGCAGCGGCAGCTCGTCGAGCAGCACGCCGAAGCCTCCGGCGGGGTCATCCTCGTCGTCGTCGAGTTCAGCCCCGCCAGCTGGCGGATCTTCTGAGCCGGCCAGCGGCAACGGCGCGATCTCGGCGATCAAGACCAACTGGGCCAAGTTCTTCAATGCCAAGACCCCGACGGCCCAGCGGATCGCCCTGCTGGAGAACGGCTCGGGCTTCTCCTCGGTGATCAACTCCCAGGCTGGCTCCCCGCTGGCGCTGGCGGCCACCGCCAAGGTCACCAATGTGTCGCTGACCGGGACAACCCAGGCAGCCGTCAGTTACGGCATCTACCTGTCAGGCAAGTCGGCGCTGCCTGGCCAGAGCGGGGTGGCGGTCTACCAGGACGGGGTATGGAAGGTCGGCGACACCAGCTTCTGCGGCCTGCTCAAGCTCGAGGCCGGCGGCAGCACCAAGGGCCTGCCCGCGGGCTGTAAGGGTTAGGGCCGGTGACCGAGGCCACGTTCGCCGCCACCGGCACCCAGGCCGTGGCCCGACGGCGCCCGCTCGCGCTGGCCACGCTGTGTACCGTGCTGTTCCTGACGTTCCTGGACACCACGATCGTGAGCGTGGCGCTGGCCAGCATCCAGACCAACCTGCACGCCGGGGTGTCTGGGCTGCAATGGGTCGTGGGCGCCTATGCGCTGACCTTCGCCAGCGCGATGCTGATCTTCGGCATGATCGGCGACCAATTCGGACGCAAGAAGGTCATGCTGATCGGCGTCGGCGTGTACTGCGCCGGCGCGCTGGTCTGCGCGCTGGCCCTGAACATCGCGCCGACGGCGACACTGCCCGTGCTGCTGACCGGCCGGGCCGTGATGGGCCTCGGCGCGGCCGCCAGCGAGCCGGGCACGCTGTCCATGCTGCGGCACATCTACACCGACTACCACAGCAGGAACCGCGCGCTCGGTATCTGGGCGGCCGTCTCCGGCCTGTCGCTCGCGCTCGGCCCGGTGATCGGCGGCGCCCTGGTCGGCGTGTGGGACTGGCGCGCGATCTTCTGGTTCGACGTGACGTTCGGCCTGCTGGCGTTCGCGGCCACGGCCCGCTTCCTACCGGAGAACTCCGACCCCGATCCGCGCCGGATCGATATCGCCGGCGGCGTGTTCGGCGCGGCCGGGCTCGCGGCGCTGATCTTCGCGGTGATCCAGGCGGAGACGTCTGGGTTCTCCTCGCCGGTCGTGATCATTCTGCTGTGCGTCAGCGCCCTCGGCGGCGCGGCGTTCGTCTGGTGGGAGGCCAGAGCCGATCACCCCTTGCTGGATGTCAAGTACCTGCGGATAGCCCGGTTCGCGACGCCGAACGTGGTCGCGTTCTGCGCCTACTTCGCGACGTTCGCGATCTTCTTCTTCACCGCGCTGTTCCTGGTCGAGGTGTCGGGATTCAGCGGTTACCGGATCGCCGAGGTCTTCCTGCCGATGACGGTGCTGATGATCGGCGGGTCGTTGCTGGCCGGACGGTGGGCGTCGACGATCGGGGTGAGGTGGCTGCTGGTAGGCGGCTGCGCGATCTTCGCGGTCGGGCTGGTGCTGACCAACGCGGTCATCAGCCCGAACCCGGCGTTCTTCCCGCTAGCCGCGTCGCTGGCGCTGACCGGCATCGGGATCGGCACCTGCGTAGTCCCGATCACCTCCTCGGTGCTGACCGCGGTGCCGCCCGAGCGCTCGGGCATGGCCGCCTCGGCGACGAACACCAGCCGCGAGGTGGGCGCGGTGATCGGGGTCGCCGTGCTTGGCTCGATAGTGAACGGCCGACTGCACTCGGACCTCATCGCCCGGCTGCATCAGCTGCCCTCCGTCCCCAAGGCCCTCTACTCGTACATCATTCAGGGCATCGAGACCGGGGCTGAGCCCTCTAACGGCAACGCCTCTGCCCAGGCGCCCACGGGCCAGGCGAAAGTGGTACAGGAGGTCATCCACGCCGCGTACTCGGCGTTCCAGTCCGGCCTGCACGTGGCGCTCTACCTGTCGGCCGCCCTGATGGCAGGCGTGGCGATCCTGGCGCTGGTCACGCTGCACGGCCGCCCAGGCGAAATCGACGACGACCTGGTCCCAGCCCAGCCAACCACCTAACCCGACCTCAGCTAGCCCGGCCCAGCCGCCCGGCCACCCAGTCCGCCCTGGTCGCCTGGCGCGCCCGGGCAACGAGATCGTGGAGAGTTTGCCGACTGACCGCCGAAAACACTCCACGATCAAGGATTCCTGTCCCTTTTATCCTGATTTTGCGTGGAGAGTTGTCGTGTAATGGAGTGTTTGCCGCGTTATTACACGGTCAACTCTCCACTACGCGGAAACACTCCACGTTTTCGCCTGGTGCTGAGTTCTCCGTCCACATGACGGCTAAATCGGTCGCCAGACGGAAACTCCACACGGTCATGACCTCTGCGGGCACTGCGTCATCCCCTCAGGAAACACCAGCCGCAAGCGCCGCATCCATGATCAGCCGCGTTCCGGATGAATCAGCATATTCATCTGGATCGCCGGGTATGAATACGCATATTCATCCGGAGTCTGCCGATGCCGCGCCGCCGCAAGAGCCGCATCAGCCGCCTCATTGGCAACACTGAACCAGCGAACATCAGCGGCCCCACCCCTTACGTCCGCATTCACGTCATCGGCGCAGGCGTCAGCCCCAGTGGCGGCCGTTCCAGTGCAGGACCAGGGTCTTGCTGCCCGCGGAGCCGACCGCCCAGGCGTTCGTCGGCGACGACGCTGACACGCTCAGCAGGGTGCTGTAGCTGGCCGGGCTCGGACTCGGCACTCGCTTCCAGCTGCGGCCGTCGAAGTGCAGGATCAGCGTCTTGCCGCTGGCGTAGCCGACCGCCCAGGCGTCGCTGAACGAGGTGACGGTCACCGCGGACAGCACGCTAAAGCCGCGTGGGCTCGGGCTGGGCACCCGGCGCCAGTGATGGCCGTTCCAGTGCAGGATCAGCGTCTTGCCTGAGGCGGTCATGCCGCCGACCGCCCAGGCGTTGGCGGCCGATGAGGCGGCGACGCCGTTCAGCACCGGTGAGCCCGTCGGGCTGGGGCTAGCGCTCAGGCTCCAGCCGCGGCCGTTCCAGTGCTCGATCAGCGTACGGTCCGAGGTCGTGCCGACCGCCCAGGCGTTGGTCGGCGATCGGGCCGCCACCGCCTGCAGGTAGCTGCCGGTCGATGACGGGCTGGGGGCATGCACCCGCTGCCAGGACGAGCCGTTCCAGTGCATGATCACGGTCCACCGGTTGTTGCCGCCGACGGCCCAGACGTTGCGCACTGTGATCGCCGCCACCCCGGCGATGCTGGTGTTGCCCCGGGGGTTGGGAGCGGGCACCTGCCTCCAGCCAGACCCGGTGAGCCGTTCGGACAGCGGCGCGGTGCTGAAGTGCCCGGTGCCGACCGCCCACGCGCCGCGGGCGGAACTGGCCGAGACGCCGAGCAGCCGCGCGTACGCACCTGGCTGGCGGCTCTCGACCCGCCAACTGTGCCCGTTGAAGTGCATGATCAGCGTGGTCGTGGAGGTGTAGCCGACCGCCCAGGCGTTACTGGGGCCAGCGTCGGTCACGCCAGCGAGCGCTCCGCCGGTGGCTAGCCAGTTCGGGTGACCTGGGCCAGGACTGTGGTGAGCGGGGGCGGCGGCCACCGTCGCGGCGACGGTAACGGCTGCCAGCGCTAGGGTTCCGGCGACTCGCACAGCGCAACATTCCCTTCGTGGCGGGCGCAGAGTCTGCGACCGCCAATCGGAGAGCCGGCCCGCCTGCGTGTCGATTATTACTCACGTGCGACGGCAGGCAACGCCGCTAAGCTCAGGCCGTCCGATCAACCGGGAAGGGCAATGACGCATCTAGCGCGATGGCGGAACATTACCGGCTTTGTCCCGCTGATTTCCGCGCTCGCCATCGCGGGTTGCTCGGGCGGTCACCCGCAGGCCGGCCCGGCCACCACTCATCCGGCCATCACGACCAAGCACTCGGTCGCGCCCTCTCCCAGTCCGACCCCGTCGGCGACCCCGACGCCCAAGCCAGCCAGCCTCGCTCCGCTGCCGGTCGATCCTGGCGGTGCGGCCCGGCATCAGACCATGTCCAGACCCAAGGCATCCGGCCGGGCCTTCGATGCCATGGTCACCGACCTGTGGCTGGCGGTGCGTACCGGCAAGGCGAACCTTGGCCGCCAGGCGTTCTTCCCGGTCGGGGCCTATAAGCAGGTCAAGGCCATCGCGGATCCGGCCGCCGACTGGCGCAGCCGGCTCTGGGACGACTTCGTGCTCGATGTGCACGCCGCGCACAGGCTGCTCGGCCGCAAGGCGCACGCGGCGAAGCTGCTCAGGGTGCTCGTGCTGCCCGCCGCCGACGACTCCTGGATCGGTCCTGGCGCCTGTTACAACAGCGTCGGCTACTGGCACGTCGCGAACTCGCGGGTGGTGTACCGGCTGGGCGGCCAGGTCCGCTCGTTCGGCATCGCCTCGCTCATCTCCTGGCGCGGCGTCTGGTACGTCGTCCACTTCGGCGGGGTGGTCAGACCGGCCGTCGGCATGGTCGACGAGCCGACGGCCGGCCCGGGTGTCGCTGGCCCGCAAGGCGGGTGCTAAACGGCCGGGAGCACCTGCGATGCGATCAGCTCAAGGTGATCGATGTCGGACAGGTCCAGGACCTGCAGGTAGATCCGCTCCGTGCCGATTTCCTCGAACTGCTTGATCTTGGCGACCAGCTCGTCGGGCGTTCCGGTCAGCGAGGTCTCGCGCATCTCATCGTCGAGCTTGCGGCCGATCGCGGCGACGCGTCGCTCGATTTCGGCCTGGTCCCGGCCGCAGCAGACCGTCTGGGCGCTGGAGTAGATCATGGAGTCGGCGGCCCGGCCGGCCTTCTCCACCGCGGCCCGCACCCGGTCGTAGGCCGCCAGCGTGCCCGTCACCCGGTCGAACGCCGCGTTGTACTCATCGGCGTAGGCGGCCGCCAGTCGCGGCGTCCGCTTCTGCCCGCCGCCGCCGATGATGATCGGCACCTTCGGCTGCTGGACCGGCTTGGGCAGCGCCGGGGACTTGGCGACCTGGTAGTTGCTGCCTGAGAACGAGAACTCCTCGCCGGCCGGCGTGCCCCACATTCCGGTGATGATGGCGAGCTGCTCTTCGAGCAGGCCGAACCGGTCGCCGAGGCCGGGGAACGGGATCGCGTAAGCCTCATGCTCGGCGTCGAACCAGCCGGTACCCAGGCCAAGTTCGACCCGGCCGCCGCTCATCTGGTCCACTTGCGCCACCGAGATCGCCAGCGGGCCAGGGTAACGGAAGGTGACCGGGGAGACGAGCGTGCCGAGCTTGATCCGCTCGGTCTGCACGGCCAGCCCGGCCAGCGTGATCCACGCGTCGGTCGGGCCGGGCAGCCCGCTGCCGTCGCCCATCTTCAGGTAGTGGTCAGAGCGGAAGAACGCGTCGAAGCCGAGGTCCTCGGTTGCTTTGGCGACGTTGAGCAAAGTCGTGTAGTCCGCGCCCTGCTGGGGCTCGGTAAAGATTCTCAATTTCATGGGAGAAATCTTGCCGCAGGTGGCTTCCCTCCGGTCAGCCGGCCGGCTCGATCAGGGCGAGGCACTCGACGTGGTGCGTCATCGGGAACGCATCGAAGGCGAGCAGCTCGGTCAGTTGCCAGCCGTGCCTGGCGAACGAGGCCAGGTCACGGGCGAGCGTAGCCGGATCGCAGGACACGTAGGCGATCCGGCGCAAGCCAGGCCCTGAACCGGGGTCTAGGGCGCCGGTGCCTGCCAAGCAGAGCGCGTCGACCAGGGGCTGGCCGACGCCGGCTCGCGGCGGGTCGAGCACTGCGATCGACGCACCGAACAGCCCGATCCGGCCGATCACGTCGGCCGCATCGCCCCGATGCACCCGCGCCCACGGGGTCGGACGCAGGTTGTGCCTGGCGTCGCGGACCGCAATCTGATCCTGTTCGACGCCGATCACGGTGCCGTCCGGTCCGACCGCGTCGGCGAGCACGCCGGCGAACAGGCCGGCCCCGCAGAACAGGTCGAGCGCCGTCTCGCCCGGCTTCGGCCCGAGCCCGTCGAGCACGGCCGCCGCCAGCGTGTCGGCCGCCGCCGGGTGCACCTGCCAGAATCCGGTCGCCGCCACCTGCCAGTCCCGCCCGGCGGCATGCTGGGTGAGGGTTTGCGGCTGCGAACCGGCCCGTCGATCATGATCAGCCAGCACGGCCCGCTGCCCGCTGCCGGGCGCTACCGCCACCTCGACTGAGCGGGCACCTGGCCAGGACCGCCTGGTGACCTCCGCCTGCGTCACCAGCGGATGCGCGATCAGGCAGTCACCCACCGGGACGATCTCGGCCGACCGGTGCTTGTGCAGGCCAGCCTGGCCATCGGCACCGACGGCGAACCTGACCCTGGTACGCCATTGGAGACCAACTGACTCACCAGTCAGCGGCCGCACGGTAACCTCACGCTCGATTCCGGCGATCCGGCGCAGTTGCTGGCTGATCACCGCCGCCTTGAACTCGCGCTGGGCCGCCAGGCTGGCGTGCTGCCAGTCACACCCGCCGCAGCCGCCGGGCCGGGCCTGCGGGCACGGCGGCCTGACCCGCTCCGGCGCCGATTCACTGATCTCGACCGCGTCGGCACGCGCGAATTTGGCGGTGAGCTGCGTCACTACCGCCCGCACTCGCTCGCCCGGCAGTGCGTGCCGGACGAATACCACGAAGTTTGATTCGTCAGCGAGCCTGGCGACGCACCAGCCGCCGTGCACAACTTCACCGACCCGCAGGTCAAGCACCTGATGCAGGTCAACCGGCGGTCTCATGCGATCTGTCACCGCACTATGGTGCGCCTGCCACTGCCGTCATCGCGAATCGCGCCGGTACCATCGTCTGGTTGGGCAGGGCAGATAGCGTCGGCGACCTGCGGAAGGGCGATCATGCACATCGTGATCATGGGATGCGGACGCGTGGGTTCTACCATCGCGCACATCCTCGAGGACCACGGCCACTCGGTGGCCGTCATCGACCAGGATGCCGAGGCCTTCCGCAAGCTCAAGCCCGGCTTTCGCGGTACCAAGGTGACCGGCGTCGGCTTCGACCGCGACGTGCTGATCGAGGCGGGCATCGAGAACGCGGACGCGTTCGCCGCGGTGAGCAGCGGCGACAACAGCAACGTGATCGCGGCCCGGGTGGCGCGGGAGTCGTTCGGCGTCAAGCAGGTCGCGGCGCGGATCTATGATCCCCGCCGGGCCGAGGTGTACCAGCGGCTCGGCATCCCGACCGTGGCGACCGTCCGCTGGACTGCCGATCAGATGCTGCGCCGGCTGCTGCCGGAAGGCGTAGCCACGTTGTGGCGCGACCCGACCGGCTCGGTCGTGCTGGCCGAGCTCACCTGCTGCGAGGACTGGCTGAGTGAGAAGGTGAGCACGCTTGAGCAGGCGGCCAGCGCCCGGATAGCTTTCATCCAAAGGCTTGGGCAGACCTTGATACCCGGACCGAATACCGTGCTGCAGCAAGGTGACGTGCTGCATGTCATCGCCAAGGAAGAAGACCTCAGCCATATCGCACAGGTGTTCGCGAAACCGGTTGCGCCAGGAAAAGGAGCACACTAGTGCGCGTCGCTATCGCTGGGGCTGGCGCCGTCGGCAGGTCAATCGCCAAGGAACTGCTCGAAAACGGCCATGAGGTGCTGCTGATCGACAAGAACTCCAGGGCGATCAAGGTCTACAGCGTGCCCCGCGCCGAATGGCTGCTCGCCGACGCCTGCGAGATCAGCTCGCTCGACGACGCCTCGCTCGAGCGCTGCAACGTGGTGATCGCGGCCACCGGCGACGACAAGGTCAACCTGGTGGTATCTCTGCTCGCCAAGACCGAGTACGGGGTGCCGCGGGTGGTGGCCAGGATCAACCACCCGAACAACGAATGGCTGTTCAACGAGTCGTGGGGGGTCGACGTAGCGGTGTCGACGCCGCGGCTGCTCTCCGCGCTGGTCGAAGAGGCCGTCAGCGTCGGCGACCTGGTGCGGCTGATGACGTTCCGGCAGAGCGCGGCCAGCCTGGTCGAGCTGACCATGCCAGAGGACGCGCCGCTGGCCGGGCAGCGGATCGGTGCGATCGCCTGGCCGGCCGATACCGCGCTGGTCGCGATCTTGCGCGATGGCCGGGTGATCGTGCCGAACAGCGACGATCCGCTGGAGGCCGGCGACGAGCTGCTGTTCGTGGCCAGCGAGGATGTCGAGGCTGAGCTAGGCCAGCTGCTCGCTACCGGTGCCCGCTAGCGCGTCTCGGTGATCTCGGGGCCCCTGGCGAAGGGGTCCTCGAGGTACCAGTCGGGGCGATCCTCGCCCTCGGCGGCGAGTTGCTCCTCCAGCGCCTGCCTGGCCTCCTCAGGCAGCCGGATCTCAAGCTGCTCGCGCGGCGGGGCCGGGTAGTCGCCGCGCACCACGACGACGTCTGCGAACAGCGCGTTGAAGGCCTCGGTGAGGTCCTGGTCGCTTGTGGCCGGGCCGGAGATCACCCCGCGCAGGAACCAGCGCGGACCGTCGAACCCGAGGAAGCGCACCGGCTGCGGCGCCGCTGCGGACCCGCCGTCATCACTGATCGGCACCCGCGCGAGCAGCTCGGTGCCAAACGGGCCATAGGACTCGTCGCAGCTGCCGCCTGACTCGGCGATGTTAGCCGCGATCTCACCTCTGACCTCGTCCCACAGCCCGCCGCTGCGCGGCGCGGCGAACGCCTGCAACTGCATGCCGCTGTCCTCGTGGACGACGGCGACCCAGGCGCCTTGATCTTCGGCGACGTTGATCTGGACGTCGAAGTCCTCGCGCACGGGGATCAGCAAGCTGCCACAGTCAATCCGGTCCGCGGCCGGGAAGTCATCCGAGATGTCCCAGGGTCCGCCTCGTCCTTGGCCGGCCGACTCCTCAGCGGCCTGATCGTCTGGATTGTTCTCCTCGCCGCGAACGTCCGGCCCATCCTGCTCGGATGAGTACTCACCTTCACGACGGCGACGTCGCAACAAGCGCCTGCTCCTACCTTGTCCGATTGTCCTGATACGTACTTGCGGAATGGCCGCCGGTTGAGCCGTGCCCGCCTTCGCCCCGGCCAGAGCCTGGCAGCTCGAGAACCTCATGGAAGACGGGACGCTCTACCCGCTGGATCACTAGCTGCGCGATCCGGTCCCCGCGGCTGAAGCGGACCAGAGCGCTGCTATCAGTATTGAACATGATCACCTTGATTTCACCCCGGTACCCGGGGTCTACCGTCCCCGGCGTGTTGACGATCGTCACGCCGTGGGCGGCCGCCAGGCCCGATCGGGGGTGCACGAACGCCGCGTAGCCATCCGGCAGTGCGATCGCGATCCCGGTCCGCACGACCAGGCGCTGCCCGGGCGCGAGCTCGAAATCCTCGGCCGTGTACAGGTCAACGCCGGCGTCGCCCGGGTGGGACCGGCTCGGCACCGGCAGCTCAGGGTCGAGCCGGTTGATCAGCACGTCGACTGGATGCGTCGTCACTGGCCTGGTCCTTCGTCCAGCTCCCCGATCTCGTCGGGCGCCGGTCTGGTGCGCCGCGGTTGCTGCGGCGGATGGTTGCTTCGCCAGGCCGCCGAGATCACAGCGGCGGTCGGTACGGCGATGATCGCGCCCGGGATCCCGGCCACGATCCCGCCCACGGCGAGCACGACGATCACCTCCAGCGGATGCAGCCGGACGGCGCGGCCGATCACCAGTGGCTGCAGCAGGTGGCTCTCCAGCTGATTTTCCCCTAGGAATACCAGCAGCAAGACGATGGCGGCGACCCCGCCCTGGGTAGCCAGCGTGACCAGGATCGCGAGCGCGCCGACGATCAGGATCCCGACCAGCGGCACGTACGCGGCGAGGAACACCAAGATGGCGAGCGGCAGGATCAGCGGCACGCCGAGCACCCAGAGCGCGATCCCGATCAGCACGGCGTGGATCAGCGCGATGATCGTGGTGCCGCGGATGTAGTTGACCAGCGCGGTCCAGGCCGCGCCGCTGGCCCGGCCTGATCGCTCGATCGCTGCCCGGTAGGCCTCGCCGGTGTTGCCGTACCGGAACTTCTCGAAGCTGATCATCAGCCCCTGCCACCGCTCCTTACCGTCCTTCAGCAGGAAGAACGTGATGAAGACGGTGAGGATAAGGCCGGCCAGCACCTCGGCGAAGTACTTGCCGCCGGTCAGCACCGTGCCCGCCACGACGGTCTTGTGCTGGGCCAGGTAGTTGACGAGGTTCTTGGACAGCGCGGTGAACTTCGCGCCGTTGAGCCGGAAGGGCGGGCCGGCCAGGTACTTCTGCGTCTGGTGCACGGTGTGCACCACTTCGTGGGCCAGCTTCGGGTACCCGGCCTGCACCTGGTTGGTGATCAGGATGCCGACGCCGGTCAGCACGCCGATCGCCAGCAGCAGCGTGACCCAGGTGGCGAGCAGGTTCGGCATCTTCAGCCGCGCCCGCAGCACCGAGGCGAGCGGCTGGAGCAACGCGCAGAGCAAGGTCGCGGCGATGAACGGGAGCACCAGCAGGCGCAGCGCCACCGCCACCTTGAACGCCAGGTAGACGACGGCGGCGACGAGCAGCATGCGCCAGGCCCAGGCGGCGGCGTTGCGCAGCGGAGCCGGGACGTGCTGGTCCGCCGTCCGGCCGATCGCCGCGCCCACGCTCGGGCCCTGGCCCGCACTTTCCTGGCCGTCCTGACTGTCCTGGCCTGCGTCGGCTGGCGGCCGGTCGGGGGCAGGCCCGCCGTTCCCAGCCGACGCGGTCGCCGGCCGGCTCCTGAGCAGTGCCTGCGAGCGCCGGGCGCCTTCGGCCACGACGGAGCGGAACCGGCTCTGTGGCCGGGCGCCTACCTCAGCCGCTTCCTCATCGTCGGTGCTCATCCCTGGCTGCCATCTCTTCCCTGTCACCAACTACCGTGTGCTCATGCATCTGAATCGCGAGCAGCTCTACTACGAACGACTGCGCGTGCCGGTGTCTTGGTGGCTGGTAAGCGCTTCGTGCGTGCTGATCCTCGGAACCACGCTGTGGGCAGGCTTTAGCGTAGCCATCGGACTCTCCGTCTACCTCGTGATGAGCGGACTACTCGCGCTGGCGTTGCTGACCTTTGGCTCGATAACTGTCGAAGTGACTCCGGCCGAGCTTGTCATCGGCAGTCGCCGGCTCGCCATCGGGCAGATCACCGAGGTGTCGCCGATGGATGCCGAGCAGACGACCGCGCTGCGCGGCCCCCGTGCCGATGTTGCCGCGTTTCTGCTGATCCGCCCCTATCTGCCGGAATCGGTTTATCTGGCGCCAGCCGGGCAACCGTATTGGCTGATCGGCACGCGCCGGCCAGCCGAACTGGCCGCGGCCGTCGCGGAGGCGCGGTCGCGCGCCGGCTCCGGCTCCGGGCCTCTCGCCGACGGGCGCGTGCGATGATGATGAGCCTGGCGATCATGCGATGCAGGCCGGCACCGGCTCATCGGCTTCAGGCCGCTCAACGGCGGAAGGACGGCAATGCCTGGTAAAGGCGGAGATTACGGCAGCAAGATGATTAACGCGCTGGCAGGCGCTGCTGCCGCGTACGTCGCCAGAAAGGCGATCGGCCTCGCCTGGACCAAGGCCACCGGACGGCAGCCGCCCGACTCCGACGAGCGTCAGGCCGGCCTCGGCGAGGCCGTGGCCTGGGCTGTCGTGATCGGCGCCGGGGTCGGCGTGGCCCGGGTTCTGGCCACGCGGCTGGCTACCAGGCAGACGGGCAAGGCGGTGACCGCATCGCAGGAGTTCGGCTTGACCGACAGCTAGCCGGTTAGTTAGCCATAGGCTGTTTCGGTGCACTCCAAGGACCGTTCCGCGCTCACGTTCAAGATTGGCTACGCGATCCGCCATCCGGGCCGGATCGCCGGCTACGTCCAGCGTCACTCCCGTGATGCCTGGCTGCGGATGCATACCGCCGATCACGTCAGCTATTACCGCGCGGTCATGCGCTCTGATGCCGCCCGCAGCCGCGAGGGCGCCGTCGGCAGCAACACCCACGAGTCGTGGCTGGAGATCGGCAAGCTGCAGTTCGACTACGCGACCGGTCACGGGCTGAAGCCCGAGATGCGGATGCTCGAGATCGGCTGTGGGAACCTGCGAGCCGGCCGGCTCTTCATCGACTATCTCGAGCCCGGCAACTACTACGGAGTGGACATCTCGCCCGACATCCTGCTCGCTGCGCAGGACGTCGTAGCGCAGGAGCACGGCCTGGCCGCCAAGTTGCCGCACCTGACCCTGATTAAGGACCTGAAGCTGGCATTCCTGCCCGATGACGCGTTCGACTTCGTGCACGCGCACAGCGTGTTCTCGCACTCGCCGATCGAGGTCATCGAGGAGTGCTTCGCGCATGTGGGCCGGGTGCTGACCAAGGACGGGTTCTTCGATTTCACCTTCGACCAGACCGAGGGCGCCGAGCACCACGTCTTGCGTGAGGATTTCTACTACCGCACGCAAACGCTGGTTGACCTCGCGGCAAAATACGGGCTAGCGGCGACATTCATGGATGACTGGGCATCCACCGGGCACGATCAGTCCAAGATCCGGGTTACCAAGCCGCTGCAGCGCTAAAGACCGGGGAGGGCATCGATGGCCACGCCGCAAGTCCTCGCGATCGTGCTAGCCGGAGGGGCGGGCAAACGGCTAGCCCCGCTTACTGAAGACCGAGCCAAGCCGGCCGTGCCGTTTGGCGGCCTTTACCGGCTGGTCGACTTCGTTTTGTCCAATCTCGTCAACGCTGGATGCCGGCGCATCTGCGTCCTTACCCAGTACAAGAGCCACAGCCTGGACCGGCACATCACCACCACCTGGCGGCTGAGCAGCCTGCTCGGTAACTACGTGACGCCGGTCCCTGCCCAGCAGCGGCTCGGCCCGCACTGGTACACCGGCTCCGCCGATGCCATTTACCAGTCACTGAACCTCATCTTCGATGACCAGCCGGACATCGTCGCCGTGTTCGGCGCGGACCACGTGTACCGGATGGACATGATGCAGATGGTGGCGCAGCACCAGGAGCAAGGTGCCGGCGTTACCGTGGCCGCCATCCCCGTGCCGCGCGCGGACGCGACCGACTTCGGCATCGTCCAGACGGCGGCCGACGGCCGTACCATCGAGGCCTTCCTCGAAAAGCCGGCCGATCCCCCGCCGCTGGCGAACGACCCGAACATGTCATACGCGTCGATGGGCAACTACGTGTTCGACACCGACGTGCTCATCGACGCGCTGCGCAAGGACGCCGCCGACGAGGAGAGCCGGCATGACATGGGCGGCGACATCGTGCCGATGCTGGTCTCGCAAGGGGCAGCCAAGGCCTACAACTTCCTGGAGAACGAGGTTCCGGGATCCGAGCCCCGCGACGTCGGCTACTGGCGCGACGTCGGGACGCTGGACTCCTACTTCGAGGCCCACCTCGACCTGTGCGCGGTGCACCCGATCTTCAATCTCTACAACGACAAGTGGCCCATCCTCACCCACGTGCCCTCGCAGCCGCCGGCCAAGTTCGTGCACAACAGCGGCGACCGGGTCGGCCGCGCGATCAACAGCGTGGTCAGCAACGGCGTGGTCGTCTCCGGCGGCCTGGTGATGGACTCGGTGCTCTCCCCCGGCGTGCGCGTCAACAGCTGGTCACGAGTGGAGCGGGCAGTGGTCATGCACAACACCAGGATCGGCCGGTACGCCGTCGTGCAGAACGCGATCCTGGACAAGAACGTGGTGGTACCCGACGGCGCGGTGGTCGGCGTGGACAAGGAGCACGACAAGGCGCGCGGTTTCGTCGTGTCAGCCGGCGGCGTCACCGTGGTCGGCAAGGGCCAGGTCGTGACGCCTTGACCGGGCCGGCTGTCGCGGCAGCCGGCGGCGCCGGGCCGGCCGACTCGGCTCAGGACGCGTTTCGCAAGGTCAACGTCGCGTTGCTGACCAGGGAGTATCCGCCCGAGGTCTACGGCGGCGCCGGCGTGCACGTCGAGTACCTGGCTCGCGAACTGGCTGACCTGGTCAACCTGACCGTGCACTGCCAGGGCGCCGACCGGCCGGGCGCGGTCGCGCACCAGCCGTGGGAGCTGCTCGCCGACGCCAACGCGGCGCTCGGCACGATCTCGGCCGACCTGTCGATGGTGGCGGCGGTGGGTTCAGCCGGCAACGGTGCTGATAACCACGGTGCTGATAACCACGGGGCCGCTGGTCCGGCCGACGTGGTGCACAGCCACA
>DASYAT010000199.1:0-10044 GCA_036501205.1 Streptosporangiaceae bacterium
AGGATCCGGTTCCGCCGCTCCACCGCGAGCACGGGCATCACCCCTCAATCCGATCTTGTGCCTGCGGACGCCTGACTCCGCCCGTAGTTGTGGAGTTTTGACCGATAATCGAACACAACTCCACACAAGTCAACAGGGGACGCAAGACCAACCTCGGGAGACCGTGGGGCAAAACCACCGAAAATCTTTCTAATAGGAAGAAAGATTTGTGCGGGTCCATTACCAGGGCACCCAGAGGCCAGTCCGCCCGGCGGCCGGCAGCAAGGCGCTTCTCGGCCAGCCGCTCGGTCAGGCGCAGTCGGCTGCGGCCGGAAGTCGATCAGGTCGTGTCAGTGGTACTCGGCTAAGCGCTTGGCCAGTCTCGCTCTCGACAAGCCATTTTTGCGGACCTGAATCCTCTACGCATTGGCCGAGCCGGATTTGAGTACAGCCAAATCACGGACCGCGAACCGGTAGTGCTCGATCTCCTCGTCCATTACGACGCCAACGCAGTCGATCACGGTGCGTTCCTCGTCCGGGTATCCGGGCGCGGGGGAGCGCAGGCAAATCCGGCCCAGATCGGCATCGGTCAGGCCGTCGACGATGCGCCTCATAACCGCCATTCGGTCGGTGCGGGCAGCCAGGATCTCGGCGTAGCTGGGCTGAGCGGTCAGGTCGATGCCGAGCTTGGCCGCGTCGGCCGCCGGATACCAGGTTTGCGGCAGGCCGAGCCGGTGATAGGGCCGTTCTTCGTCCAGCACCGTCCGGCTGGCCCAGGCGTCGGTGATGAACACCAGATGGCGCAGCGTCTGCGCGAACGACCATTCCTCGTTGACCGGCTGAGTCAGCGCGGCTGCGGGCAGCCGTCCGGCTCGCTCGACCGCCCGCGTCCACAACCCTTCGATCGTGTCCCACAGCGCACGTACGTCATCGGCGCTCTGGCCGGCGCGGAACTGCACTCGCTCCGGGTGCCGCCGGTCAAGCTCGGTGTTGACGAAGTCGGTCACGTCGACGCCGTTGACCGTGAGATTGCTGACGTAGCCGGAGATGTCCACGTTCACCAGCCAGCCGTCCCTGATCGTGACCCCGGTCAGATCACAGTCGGTGAACCGGGCTCCGCGCAGGTCAGCCACGTCGAACCGGGCACCGCGGAACTGCGTGCTGCCTCCGCCCTCCCCGGCGTAGAACCGGTGCGGTCCGAATTGTGCTTCATCCTCGGCTGCTGTCATGGGCCGCATCGTAGCGCCGGTTCCGGACGATCTCCGGCCGGAAATAGTCCTACGGGGTTGCCATCGCCGCCGCCTCCTCCTTCAGGTAGTCGGCGGGACTCGTCTCGTCGTTGCCGCGCGGCAGCCGGCTCAGCAACGGAGTCAATGCGGTGGCCACGACCAGGTTCGCGACCACCCCGACGATCCCGGTCCAGATCGTCACGCTGGTGTGGAATCCCCAGGTGGAGAACGCGAACGAAGCGCTGCCGAAGTGCGTCGCCGTCTTGCTCGGTGTGACGTACAGCATGTAGACCGACAGCCCCATTCCCACGATCCAGCCGGCCACCAGCGCCCAGCGGTGATACCACCGGGTATAGAGGCCGAGCACGACCGACGGCAGGATCTCGATGACCACCACGCCGCCGATCAGCTGGAATTCCAGCGCGAACGTCAGCTTCAGCCCGACGATCACGCCGACCGCGCCAAGCTTGAGCACCACCGACACGATCTGGCTGACCAGCCCCTCTTCCCGGTCACTGGCGTTCGGCCGGAAGTAGGGCTTATAGATGTCACGGGCGAACGTATTGGCGGCCGCGATCGCCATGATCGCCGCCGGCACGAGAGCGCCGATCGCGATCGCACCGAAGGCGATCGCGGCGAACCAGTGCGGGAACTCGGTATTGAACAGCACCGGCACGATCGTGTTGTTGTCTGGCGCGGTCTTTGTGCCGCCGACCGGTTTGACCCCTGCCGCCAGCGCCATGTAGCCGAGCAGCGCGATGAATCCCAGCATCAGCGAGTAGGCCGGGAGCAGCGCCATGTTCCGCTTCACCACATCGCGGCTGCGGGCCGCCACCACGCCGGTCACCGCGTGCGGATACAGGAACAAGGCCAGCGCCGATCCGAGCGCCAGCGTGGAGTAACCCAGGTACTGCGAGCTGCTCAGCAGCGTGCCGGCTCCCTTAGCCGCGAGCGCGTTGCTGGCCCGGTGGAAGACGACGTCATACCCGCCGAGCTTGTACGGGATGTAGATCACGGCAACGATCACCATGATGTAGATCAAGGCGTCCTTGACGAACGCGATCAGCGCCGGCGCCCGCAGCCCAGAGGTGAACGTGTAGGCCGCCAGCACAGCGAAGGCGATCCACAGCGGCCAGTCCCCGCCGATGCCGATCGCTTCGATGACGGCCTTGATCCCGACGAGCTGCAGCGCGATGTACGGCAGGGTCGCGACGATCCCGGTGATCGCCACCAGAAGCGCGAGTATGGCGGACCCATGCCGGCCGCGGACGAAGTCGGCGGCGGTCGCGTAGCCGTGTTCATGGCAGACCGACCACAGCCGGGCCGCGACGAACATCACGAGCGGGAACACGGCGATCGTGTACGGCACCGCGAAGAAGCCGAGCGCGCCGGCCCCGAACAGCAGCGCGGGCACCGCCACGAACGTGTACGCGGTGTACAGGTCGCCGCCCAGCAGGAACCAGGTGACCACGGTGCCGAACCGGCGCCCGCCGAGCCCCCACTCCTCGACCGTGGCGAGCGAGGTGCCCCGCCGCCACCTGGTGGCCACGAAACCGAGCACGGTCACGATCGCGAACATCGCCACCACGACGCCGAACTCGGCCGAGTTGAACTTCGGAGTCATCGGGCCCTCCTCGTCGCGAAGTAAACGACGGCCACGCACACCGCAACGCCCGCTACCCAAAGCAGCTGCCACCAGTAGAAGAACGGCATGCCGCCAATCGACGGGGCGTTGAAGTTGTAGAACTCCGGTATGAGCGTCGCGACCAGCGGCACCAGCAACAGCACCAGCACCCACCGGTTGCGCAATCTAGGACGGGGCTCACCACTCATCGGGACCTCCTCGCCGGTCCGCAAAGGCTTGTGTCTCGGCCGGTCGGCTGCCCCGTTTGATAACGAATATTCCCCTGATTAACCTATTTTTAGGAAGAAAAATTTGCGATGGCTTGGATGCGGCCGCCAGAGGTAACCGTCGAGTCCCCCGGTCCCAGAGGAGCGCTCGACGCTGGCCGCCCGGCTATGAGCTCGACGCTGGCCTGGTTATGATGAGCACAGCGCGTACCAGGGCGCCTCCCGTCCGCGGCAAGCACCGAGTGCACCTGGATCCTCGAACGACCTGCTGGTCACCCTGTCGTGTCCTGTCGCGGTCGGCTGCAGCGGACCCGGCCGGCGATGGAGAACTCAATGGTGGACACAGCACATCCAGGCAACCTTCCCGACAACGCTGACCTGACCCAGCTGCGGGCGCAGGCCAAGGAACTCCGGCGCGCTTTCGCCGGCGGCAGCCCGGTCGTCGTGGCGCGGGTGCGCGCGATCCTGCCGGACGCGGGCGCCGAAATCACGCTCAGAGACGCCCAGCTGGTGATCGCCCGCGAGCATGAATTCGACGGGTGGCGTGACCTGGCCGGGGCCGTCGTGGCGCAGCAGAGCGGTGGCCGCGACCTGGACCGCTGGTTCGCGGTCGAACTCAACAACGGCACCTGGGACCTGATCGACAACGGCCTTTCCGAGCAGAGCCCGCGCGCCGAGCAGGAGCAGGCGCTGTACGCGGCCTACGCCGCCGCCTACCACTGGCTGCAGGCCGGCACGGTCGCGAACCACGGCCGCGCCGAGAGCCTGATCGCGACCGTGGCCGTCATGATCGGCCAGCTCGACCTGGCTCAGCATCACGCCGACCGGTACGCCGAGCTCATTGCCGCTCATCCGGCGGCGTTCGCCGACTGGGACCGCGCATTCGCGGCCGAGGGCCTGGCTCGGGTGGCTGCGCGGGCCAGCCGGAGCGATGCGGCTCAGCTCAAAGCCGAAGCGCAACGCCTGACCGAGGCGGTCGAGAACCCAGAAGAACGTCGAATCTGCGAGCAGCGCCTGGCCGCCCCGCCCTGGTAGCCGCCCGGCCCAGGTAGCCGCCCGGCCCAGGTAGCTGCCCGGCCCAGGTAGCTGCCCGGCCCTGGTAGCTGCCCGGCCCTGGTAGCCGGGCGGCCCTGGTAGCCGCCCGGCCTGCAACAGCGCTGGCCCAGCGCCGCTGCCCCAGCAACGGTCACGGGCCAGCGCTGTCGTCGCGGTCGGCCGGCGAAATCCGCGGAACCTGGCTAGCAGGTGGAGTGGAACAGGCCGCCGACCAGATCGGCCCAGCCTGCGCTCTCCTGCTCTCTCCTGCTCTCTGGCCGCTGCCGCCGGGGAGCACGCCACCGCACCCCTTGCCACGCGAATCACAGAAACCACAGCAGTAACGCGAAACTCGAAATGGCGCCGAGATCGCCGATAGCCGAACCAGATGAATGTGCGCATTCACACCCCGGAACCCGGGTGAATCCGCGTATTCATCCGGAATTGAAAATGATGCTGACGGTAGAGTTGAGGTGCGCGGGGGTTATTGATGGCCGTGTGACTTAGGTGATTGGCAAGACCCGTACATTTACGAGTTCCCGAGGTGCGGGTGGCGAATTGACACTGGATTGGTTAGCAGGGTTGCCGGTTAGGACCTTCACCCGTCACTCGCAGCGATTGCAGGTGGGCTCATGACGGTTCTGCAGATCACGCCCAAACCTGAGCCGCCCGGGCCTGAGCCGGCCGAGGCGGGCCGCGGGTGCTGCACGGGAGGAGCGGTCTGCGGCTGTAGCCCCGAGCGGTTAGAGGACCAGGGGCCGGCTGCGGCTGTCGAAGTCGGCGGAGAGCTTCGTACCAGCAGCTACATCATCTACGTCGACTTGCCGGACAACGACAGCGACATGCTGATCGTGCACGGTTACACCGGTGCGTTCGACAAAGTGTCCAGGAGGATCGCGACCTTCCTGCGTGCTAAGGAAGATCGACGGGCGCCGAGGCCGCTGTACGGTGACTGGACGCCGAGCCCGGTGACCGAGTCTGCCGCCGATCTTCCCGAGCACTATCTGCAGGTCCTGCTTCAGCGCGGCTACCTGACGTACCTGAGCCGGGAGCAGGAACTTGAGCGGTTCAGGCGGCTCGCCGACGAGATGCACGCGCAGGCTCAGTCGCCGTCGTACGTGCTGATGCCGACCTATGACTGCAATCTGCGCTGCTTCTACTGCTTCCAGGATCACATGCGGACCAACCCGTCATTCTCTTACCTGCTCAAGAGAATGACCCACCCGATGGTGGACCGGATCTTCGACGCCATGCCGAACATCGAGGCGAATCACGGGATCAGCCAGGAAGACGGCTACCGCAGGCCGGTCACGCTATTCGGCGGCGAGCCCTTGCTGCGGGCGAACCGGGATCTCATCGAGCACATCCTGCGCCGAGCGAAACGAGGCGGCACGGACTCGTGCTCCGTCGTCACCAACGGCACGGACCTGGACGCCTACGCCGACCTGCTTGGCCCCGCCGGAGGTTCAGGGGGGTCGGCCTCCCGGGCCAGAACCGCCGGGCTCGCCGCCCTGCAGATAACGATCGACGGCATCCCGTCGGAGCACGACCAGCGGCGGATCTACTCCGACGGACAGGGATCGTTCGACCGCATAGCAAGGAACATCACCCTGGCGCTGGACCGAGATGCCACCGTATCGGTGCGCCTGAATATCGACCGGAACAACATCGGCCAACTGCCAGCCCTAGCGCAGATCTTCGTGGACCACGGCTGGGACGAGCGTTCCCGGTTCCGTGCCTATGCGACCGTTCTTGTCGCTACGAACGACAAGACGGACCGGCGGACCACCTTCTCGAGCTGGGAACTCGACCAGGAACTGGCTCAGTTGCAGGCGGATTACCCGGTCATGACGGTCATCGAGCCCAAGGACAGCGACATCCGGCGGCGGGCCAGGTCGGTCTTCGGCGGTGCGCACGCATCGATGCAGACGACGTTCTGCAGCGCGCACAGCGGCATGTACGTGATCGACCGGTTCGGTGACATGTACGCCTGCTGGGAGCGGACCGGCAATTCCAAGACCAGGATCGGCCGGATCAATGAGGACAGTTCCGTCGAGGTCAACGAGCCGTTCGCCAGCATGTGGCGAGGCCGGAGCGTCACGTCGAACCCGGTCTGCCGGCAGTGCCGGTACGCGCTCTACTGCGGCGGCGGCTGCGCCGTCCATGCGGAGGGCCGCAAAGGCACGCTCGACGCGAACTACTGCGACGGCTACGCCTTCCGATTCCGCGCGATGGTCGCCGAAGCCTATTCGGAATACTTGTCCGGCGCCATTACCGGCGACTTGCGTCAGCATGACGACGCTTCAATAGCAATGATGAATTTGTAGTAAGAATAAACACGATAAAGGAGGTTGGGTTGACCGATAAAAACGACGAGCTCCCCGAGATCGAGTCGTTCAACATGTCCGAACTCGATATCTCTGGTCTCGACACCAGGCTCGAGCTGACCACGCTCATGCCCGAGGTCGCGACTCCGGACTGCGGGCCGGGCTTTCTCTGCTCCTGTTTCGCCCACGGATAGAGGTCCGCTGCGGAACTAGATCAAGGGCTGCTGCTGCGGCGGGCCGCGAAATTTGACGCCGCCGGACCAGGCGAGTCGATCGTCTGCGAACTCGCCAACGGCAACTGCCTGCGGATGTCGCCCTCGGCTTACTGGCTTTACCGGGAGCTGCAACGCGGAAGCACCCCAGCCCAGATCGCGGATTCGATCGAGCACCGCTTCGGCCAGCGGCTGAGCGCCGACAAGGTCGCGGCTGCCTGCGCCGGACTGCTCGATCGCATCCGCGCCGAGAGCCAGCGGGTCGCCAGCGCGACCCGCCGACGGTACGTCTTCCGGGTCCGGATCGTTCCCGAGCGGATCGTGACGCGGGTGGCCAGCCGGCTCACCTGGCTGATCAGCGGCCCGGCGCTCGCGCTGTGGATCGGCGGGGTAGCGGCAGCCGCGTTCCTGGTCGCCAAGGCCGGCCCGTCGGCGCTCGGTACCGGAAACCTCAATCTCGGCACCACCGTGATCGCCGCTTACCTGATCTACCTGCTTGCTCCCGTCTGGCACGAGCTTGGTCATGCCGCCGCCTGCCTACGGTACGGAGTCGCGGCCGGCGACATCGGGTTCGCCGTCTACTTCATTTTCCCGGCCATCTACTGCGATGTGACCCGGGCCTGGCTGCTGCCGCGCAGGCAGCGGGTGGTCGTCGATGTGGCGGGCATCGTGTTCGAGGCCGCGGTCGGCGCCGTTCTCTCGACCGTGGGCGTCTTGTTCAGGGCGCCGGTCTTCCTGGTGGCGTCGTTCATGGTTCTCGGCAACGTGCTCATCGCGCTGAATCCGCTGGGCCGGTTTGACAGTTACTGGGCGCTGAGCGACGCCTTCGGGATCGCTGATCTTTCTCAGCAACGGTCCAGCTTGCTGCGCCTCGGCGCAGGCGCAGGCGCGGAGCGAGGCCTGTCGTATGTGGGTATCCGCCGGGTCGTCGTCGCCTGCTACACGGTGCTGACGGTCTTCGTTGTCGGGTGGTACTTCTACACCGCCGCCCGGCTAGCGGCACCATTCGCCGACCGGTTGAAGGCGGCCGCACTGGCTATGAGCCGTGACTTCGGACAAGGCCGGCCGCTTTCCGGACTACATGACCTAATCGGCGTCAGTCCCGGCGTGCTCCTGGTCGCGATCCTGTTCTATCGGCTCGGGCGGATGCTCCCGCCTCTGGTCAGGAAGATCATCAACGCCCGAGATGCAGAGCTGACCTGACCATCGCGGCGGCCAGCTCCTGGGCAGCAGCACGCCGACGGCGTAGCACCAGGAGACCGCCTGGACGGCGTTCTCGGCATTGACTCGCTTCAGGATCGCCCCGACGTGGTACTCCACGGTCCTGCGGCTTATGTGCAGCTTCTCGGCTATCTCTCTGGCGCTCATTCCGGCCGCGGTCTTCAGCAGCACTTCGATCTCGCGGGTGGTGAGGTGCGGTCCGCGGCAGGGGCAGGGGTGATCGGGCTCCGGCATGGCGCGTAACGGCATATACCGATTATTGCAGTTCTGTCCGGAATGTTCAGGTTGTCGGGATGATCAAGCGCGGGCTAGTACTGCCCGGCTGGCGGCAGGGGTGGCTGCCGCCAGCCGGGACTGGCCGGGGTTATGTCCCGGCGGAACTATTTGCAGGCGGTGCCGTTGATGGAGAAGCTCGCCGGGTTGGTGTCGTTGCTGGTCCAGCTGCCCTGGAAGCCGTCCGTGATGCTGGATCCCGGGGCGATGGTGCCGTTATAGCTGGCGTTGGTCAGGGTGGCGTTCTCGCCGGTCTGGGTGAAGCCGCCGTTGAAGTTGCTGGTGAGGTGCTGATCGCCGGGGAAGGTGAAGGTCAGCGACCACCCGTTGATCGTGGTCGTTCCGGTATTGGAGATGACCGCCTGGGCGGTGAACCCGCCTGGCCATTCACTGTTCTTCGTATAGGCGACGTGGCAGGTGCCACCTCCTCCTCCACCCCCGCTGCTGCCGACGTTCCAGGCGAAGCTGGCGGTGCCGGCCGCACCGGTGGCGTCCTTGACGGTCACGGTGACGGTGCTATTGGCCGCGGCTGTGGGCGTTCCCGAGATCAGGCCGGTGGAGGCGTTGATCGCGAGTCCGGCAGGCAGGCTGGTGGCGGAGTAGGACAAGGTCTGTCCCGCGGCCGAATCGGTGGCGTGGATCTGGAGACTGGCGGCGGTGCCGACGGTGCCGGTCTGAGTTCCCGGGTTGGTGACCGTCACCGTATTACCGCCGCCGGTGCTCCCGCCGCCGAACGCGTTCTGCACCGAGGTGAAGGCGGGCTTGGGGTTGTAGTTCTGGTCGAACATGGTGGCGGCGCCCTGACCGGAGAACGCGCCGGGAACCCAGGAGTCGGCGTCGCCAACGGCCCACTGGGTCACGCCGACGCAACGGGTGACGGCCAGGCAGTCCTTGACCACCGTGGCGAATTCGGTGGCCTGCTGGGCGAGGTTGGCGCTGGTGGCCGGAAGGGTGATGCGGTCGTCAAGCTCGGTGACAGCGACGTCCAATCCGAGGCCGGCGAACCGAGCCATGTTCGCTTCCATGTCGGACGGTACCTGGCCGAGGATGAAGTGGCTCTCGAAGCCGATGCCGTTGAGCGGTACGCCCTGGGCCAGCAGCGACTGGGCCAGGCTGAACATCGCGTTGCTCTTGGCGTTCTCGCCCTCGATGCCGAAGTCGTTCAGGTACAGCTTGGCGTTCGGGTCGGCGGCATGCGCGGTCCGCAGGGCGTCGGCGATGTAGCCGCTGCCCATCGCGTTGAAGAACGGGTCGGCCACGAACGACCCGTCGCTGTTGAACGGCTCGTTGACCACGTCCCAGGCATAGCACTCGCCCTTGAAATGGGAGACCTCGGCGGTGATGTGCGCCTCCATCGCTGCCTGCACCTGGCTGGCCGGCAAGGCAGAAACCCATGAGGGGAGCTGGCTCTGCCAGACCAGGTTGTGGCAGCGGACCCGCTCGCTGTTCGCCTGGGCATAGGCGACGATCTGGTCGCCGGGGCCGAAGTTGAACGTGCCGTTGGACGGCTCGGTGGTGTCCCATTTCATTTCGTTGCCGGGAGTGACCATGTTGAACTGCTGAGCCTGGAGCTGCGTCACGGTTGACTGGGACAGCAGGTTCGCGGTCATGTCGCTGCCGAAGTACCGGCCGCCGGCCGCTGCGGCGAGCGTCTTCAGCGGCGTCCCTGGCGCTAACGTTGCCTGGGCGGCGGTGGATCCGATCGTCAGCGGCGCCATGGCTGCCGCGACTGCGGTCGCGGCACCGGTTGCGAGCATTCGACGACGCCTTGGGCTGCCGGATGGCTTCGCTGGATGGGGAGCCGGACGGGATCGCCTCATCTTCATTGGCCATCCTCCTCAGGTCGAAAGGGTTCGACTTCGAAAGTTATCGGAGAGAATTTGCGATAACTAACTCGATTGAAGACCGGCTAGTGGC
>DASYAT010000200.1:0-11965 GCA_036501205.1 Streptosporangiaceae bacterium
GCCGCAAAGCTTTCTGAATAAAAGGCGGCGAGCACGGCGGGCAGGGCCGAGTGCAGGTCGGCGATGACGACGCCGATGCCGTCCAGGCTGTCGGCCTCGGCGAGCGTTCGGTGGTGGACCGACCCCTGCTCGTCCGCTCCGAGCACGGTCGCCTGCAGCGGCGTGTAGCGGGCCTTGACCAGGTGTCCCGGTCCTTGCGGGTCGGGCGGCAGCCGGTCGGGGATCGCGACGACCAGCGCGTAACCGCCGGTGCCCAGGCCAAGGTCGAGCGCGCCGGTGTTGAGCAGCACCTGGTCGCCGGGGACCGGGGCACCAGTCAGCTCTGGGTAGGCGAGCGCCCTGACCGGGATCCCAGAGATCGCGACCTCAAGCTCGATCGCACCTTTCCACTGCCGCCGTACGGCGGTTACCTCGCCTCGCCGCCACTTAATCACGGTGGCAGGCTAGCGCCTAGGCGAAGAAGGTGTGACAATCCACCGCTGGCACTCTTGCACGCGGTACCGTCAAATGCTGGGGAAGCGGCAGTGATGAAGCAGGGTCGCGAAGGGGTTGCGCGATGTCGAAGCAAAAGACAGAACGACTGCTCAGTCTGGTCGTCTGCCTGCTGTCCTCACGGCGGTACCTGACCGCTGGCCAGATCAGGGAAGCCGTGCCGGGCTATCCGGATGCGTTCGAGGCGTTCAAGCGGATGTTCGAGCGGGACAAGGACGAATTGCGGCAGCTTGGCATCCCGCTGGAAACCGGCACCAACGCTGACTCTGATGAAGAGGTTGGCTACCGGATCTCGCGCCAGGCCTACGAGCTGCCCGAGATCGTGCTCGAGCCGGATGAGGCCGCCGTGCTCGGGCTGGCCGCGCAGGTCTGGCAGCGAGCCGAGCTGGCCGGCGCGGCAGCCGGGGGGCTGCTCAAGCTGCGGGCAGCCGGGATCGACGCCGAGGAGACCGTGCGGCCGGGGATCGAACCGCGGCTGCAGACCGAGGAACCGGCGTTCGGCCCGTTGTGGCGGGCGGTCAGGGATCGGCGGCCGGTGGCCTTCGGCTACCAGGCGGCCGGCCGGAGCACGTCCCAGCTTCGCAACCTCGAGCCGTGGGGAGTGGTGAACAGGAACGGCAAGTGGTACGTAGTCGGCTTCGACCGGGACCGGGGCGAGCAGCGGGTATTCCGGCTGAGCCGGATCGACGGGGCGGTCAGCTTCATCGGGCCGCCAGGCTCGGTGACCGTGCCGCCGGACACCGACGTGCGGGCGGCCGTCAGGAACTGGGATGGTGCACCGCCGTCGGTGCGGGTCGCCGAACTGCGGATCCGCCGCGGGGCCGGTTACGGTCTGCGACGGCGGACGCTTTCTGACGAGCCTTTGGAGGAAGAAAACTTCCCGGGGGTCTCCGGCGAAGCGGCCGGCCAGCGCGGCTGGGACCTGGTCAAGGTGGCGTTCTCTGACGCACCCTGGTACGCCGATTACATCGCCTCGTTCGGCGCCGACGTCGTCGTCATCGAACCGGTCGACCTGCGCGAAGCCGTGATCAGGAAACTTAAGGGAGTGCTCGCGTGAGCAGGGCAGGGACGGCCACCGACCGGCTGCAACGGCTGCTGGCCCTGGTGCCTTACGTGGTCAGCAGGCAGGTGGTGGGGCTGGCCGAGACCGCGTCGGCCTTCGGCGTGACCGAGCACGACCTGGTCGATGACCTGAACATGCTGTGGTGCGTCGAGCTGCGCTCGCCCGATCCTTACTGCCCGATCGACCTGTCCTATGAGGGCGGCGAGATCATGGTCACCCAGGCCGAGTCGATGGGCCGGCCGCTGCGGCTGGGCACGGACGAGGCGAGTGCGCTGCTGATCGGGTTGCGCCTGCTGGCCGAGTTGCCTGGGCAGCAGGACAGTTCGGCGCTGCGCCGGACGATCGCCAAGCTGGAAGCGGCGGCCGGGGAGGCGGCCGACGCCAGCGCGCAGGTGGCGGTCCAGCTGGACGGGCGGGCGCCTGCCGACGTGCAGGCCAAGGTCGCCGATGCGCTGCGGCGCGGCCGGCGGCTGCACATGTCCTACTACGTGCCGGGGCGGGACGAGGCGACCGAGCGGGACGTGGACCCGATGCGGGTCGTGTTCGAGCAGGGCCGCGCCTACCTGGAGGGCTGGTGCCGGCGGGCCAACGCGGTGCGGCTGTTCCGGCTGGACCGGGTACTCGCGCTAGCCGTGCTTGACGTGGCCGCCGAGGTTCCGGCCACCGCCGAGCACGTGGACGTGGATTCCGGGCTGTTCCGGCCGTCGGCCGGTGACATCCTGGTCGAGCTCGAACTAGCCGAGGCCGGTCATTGGGTAGCCGACTACTACCCGTGCGAGAAGGTGATCGAGCTCGGCGACGGCCGGCTCGGCGTCGTGCTCAGGACGCCGGACACTCAGTGGGTCAGGCGGCTGGCGCTTCGGCTTGGCGAGGACGGCAAGGTAGTCTCGCCACCGGAGCTAGCCGAGCAGATCGGCCAGAACGCGACGGCAGCGCTGGCGCAATACTCCTAGGGGTTCGTAGCTCTCGACAAGCGCGGGCCTAAGGGCGGATGCTAGGGAAAAGTCCGTACTCGCGGCAATCCGGTCGCCCGCTAGCGACGAACCAGCTAGGCCGGATGGAGCCCGTGTAAACTACGGGCAGGGCAGCTTGCGCCCGGCCGGAGCTGAGAAGAGCCGAGCAAAGCAGCTGGAGCGCAGCCGCTTCCCGACTGAATGGGGAATGAGAATGGGACTGTTCGACAGCCCGACGCACATCATCATCTTGCTGGTGGTGGTGCTGCTTCTGTTTGGCTCCAGCAGGCTTCCAGGCGCCGCTCGGGCGCTCGGCCAGTCGATGAACATCTTCAAGAAGTCCATGCGCCACGACGAAGATGACGAGCAGCAGCAGAGCGGCAACCCGAATTTCACCCAGGCGACGGTCCTGCCCCCGGCGCCGCAGCCAGCCCAGCCGACGCCGCAGCTCTCCGCGCAGCAGCCGAGCCCGGCCCACCAGGTCCAGATCGATGACCTGCAGCGCCAGGTCGCCGACCTGCAGCGGGCAGCGTCGGCCAACGGCAACTCGGTGTCGGACTCGACGCCCAGTTCGTCGAACTAAGCGTCAAGCCGGATGTCCGCGTCACAGGACAGCTCGGCGCCAGGCGCCGATAACGGCAATGCGCGTCGGCCCAGGGTCCGCAAGGAACCTAACCCCGAAGCGAGAATGTCGCTTATTGATCACATCCGCGAGCTTCGCGCCCGGGTGCTGAAGTCGATTGCCGTCATGGTTCTCGGATCGATCGCGGGCTGGTTCATCGAGCCTCCGGTCTGGAACTTCCTGACCAAGCCCTACTGCCGGCTTCCCGCCCACGACGTCAACGCTCTTCACCTGTCCAAGTCCGGCTGCAATCTGATCGTCAACGGACTGTTCGATCCCCTGTTCATTCACCTGAAGCTGGCCATCATCATCGGCCTGCTGATCTCCAGCCCGATCTGGCTGTACCAGTTCTGGGCGTTCGTGGCGCCTGGCCTGCACCGGCGGGAACGGCGCTGGACGTACTTCTTCGGCAGCTCGGCCGTCCCGCTATTCGCCCTCGGCGGCTTCCTGGCCTACTTCGCGATGTCCAAGGGCCTGCGCTTCTTGCTCGGCCTGGTGCCCGCGCATGTAGTCGCGCTGATCACCGTGAACACGTACTTCAGCTACGTGCTCGCGATGGTGCTGATCTTCGGACTCGCTTTCGAGCTTCCGCTGGTCATGGTGATACTCAACGTCGCCGGGGTGCTGACCCACGCGCGGTTCGCCAAGTGGCGGCGGATGATCATCTTCGGCGTGTTCGCGTTCGCGGCGGTCGCCACGCCGAGCCCTGATCCCCTCAGCATGCTGCTGCTGGCCGTCCCGTGCGTCGGACTGGTGGAACTGGCCGAGGTGTTCGCGTGGTTCAACGACCGCAGGCGCGCCAAGCAGGGCGGGGCGTTCCCTGGCCTTACTCCTGAGGAGATCCACGAGTTCGGGCTGGACGAGGACCCGCTGGCCTCGATCGGCTCAGACGAGGCCGATTTAGCTGAATAAGCGGTACCGCCCGTAGTCTGTACCGCATGACGACGCCGGCTGATCCTGCGGACCGGTACGCCGCCTACATGCGCAGCCGCGAGCAGGACGGCCCGGCGCTGACCGCCTTCAAGGCGATGTACGACTTCGAGTTCGACGAGTTTCAGCTCAAGGCGTGCCGGGCGCTGAACGAAGGCCACGGGGTGCTGGTAGCCGCGCCCACCGGCTCGGGGAAGACCGTGGTCGGCGAGTTCGCCGTGCATCTGGCGATCTCGCGCGGCCGCAAGTGCTTCTACACCACGCCGATCAAGGCGCTGTCCAACCAGAAGTACAACGACCTGGTCAGGCGCTACGGAGCGGCCAAGGTCGGACTGCTGACAGGCGACAACGCCGTCAACGGGGACGCTCCCGTGGTGGTCATGACCACCGAGGTACTGCGGAACATGCTCTACGCCGGCTCGCCGACGCTGGCCGGCCTCAGCCACGTGGTCCTCGATGAGGTGCACTACCTGGCCGACCGGTTTCGCGGCGCGGTGTGGGAGGAAGTGATCATCCACCTGCCCGAGTCGGTCACGTTGACGGCATTGTCGGCGACGGTCAGCAACGCCGAGGAGTTTGGCGACTGGCTGACCTCGGTGCGCGGCGGCACGTCGGTGATCGTGGACGAGCACCGGCCGGTGCCGTTGTGGCAGCACATGCTGGTCAATAACCGGCTCTATGACATGTTCGCCAGCCCGGTCAAGGGCCAGCTCGACCAGCCGAACCAGCGGCCCGAGGTCAATCCGGAGCTGATCAGGGTCTCCCAGCGCGACGCGACCAGGTACCGGAGCCAAGGCCCCTACAGCCAGCACGGCGGGCGGAACGGTGACCGCAGGCGCCAGCCAGGACCCAGGCAGCCGTCCCGGCCAGGCGGCGGCTCTGCGGGCGGCAGCGGCCCGCCGGGCCGCGGGGGCTCGCCCAGGTTCATCCCGCCCCGCCGGGCCGAGGTGATCGCCAGGCTCGACCGGGCCGGCCTGCTCCCGGCGATCACGTTCATCTTCAGCCGGGCCGGCTGCGACGCGGCGGTCCAGCAGTGCCTGGCCGCGAACCTGCGGCTGACCACTCCCGCCGAGGCCGCCGAGATCGCCGAACTCGTCGCCGATCGCACCTCCGACATCCCCGACGACGACCTGCCGGTGCTCGGCTACGACGACTGGCTGGCGGGCCTGACCCGCGGGGTGGCGGCGCACCACGCCGGTCTGCTGCCCACCTTCAAGGAAGTCGTCGAGGAACTGTTCGCCGCCGGCCTGATCCGCGCGGTGTTCGCCACCGAGACGCTGGCGCTCGGCATCAACATGCCCGCCCGCACCGTCGTGATCGAGCGGCTGGACAAGTGGAACGGCGAGACCCACGCCGCGCTGACCGCGGGGGAGTACACCCAGCTCACCGGCCGGGCCGGCCGGCGCGGCATCGACGTCGAAGGGCACGCGGTCGTGCTCTGGCAGCCGGGCACCGATCCGCTGGCGGTCGCCGGGCTGGCCGGGACCAGGACCTACCCGCTGAACTCCAGCTTCCAGCCGTCCTACACCATGGCGGTAAACCTGGTCGGGCAGGTCGGCCGGGAGCGCGCCGCCAAGCTGCTCGAGTCCTCGTTCGCGCAGTTCCAGGCCGACCGGGCGGTGGTCGGACTGGCCAGGCAGGCGCGCAGGCTCAGGGAATCGGTGGCCGGCCCGGCCACCACCTGCGACCGCGGTGACTTCATGGGGTACGCCCGGATGCGGTCCGACCTGTCGCAGCTGGAAAAAGGCCACGCTAAGGATCGCTCGGCGGCTCGGCGGGAAGCCGTGGTGGAATCGCTCGGCGCACTCGGCCGCGGCGACATCATCGTGGTGCCAGGCGGGCGTCGCGCCGGGACCGCCGTCGTGCTGGAGCCCGGCCGGAACGCGCTCGCCCCCGCGCCGCTGATCCTGACCGAGCACCGGCAGCTCAAGCGACTATCGCCGGCCGAGTGCCCGGACCCCGTGGTCGCCGTCCTGCGGATTCCGATTCCCGGCCGGTTCAACCCGAAGTCACCTCAGCACCGTAAAGATCTAACTGCCACGATGAGAAACAAATTGGCGGGGGTCGATTTCACCGCGCATCACCAGCCCCGCGGACGTGACGGCCAGAACGCCGGCCGGGCCGGTCAAGCGGGCGAGACCGACCGCCAGATCACCGACCTGCGCCGCCGGCTGCGCGAACATCCGTGCCACGGCTGCCCGGATGCCCAGGCCCACGCCCGGCAGACCGATAAGTTCCTGCGGGCCGAACGCGAGGCCGAAGCACTCGACCGCCGCGTCGCCAGCCGGGCGCACGTGATCGCCCGTACCTTCGAACGCGTCTGCGCACTGCTCGGCCAGCTCGGCTACCTGGACAGTGACAAGGTGACCGCGGACGGCCGGATGCTGGCCGGCATCTACTCAGAGCTGGACCTGCTCACGACCGAGTGCCTGCGCCGGGAGACTTGGAAGGGGCTCAATCCGGCCGAGCTGGCCGCCTGTGTCTCCGCGCTGACCTTCGAGGCCAGGCGGCCCGAGGACGCCGGCCCGCCCCGGTTGCCTGGCAGCCGGGTCGCCACCACTGTCGCCGCGATGACCAGGCTGTGGGGCGAGCTGGATGGGATAGAGCATGACAACCGGCTGTCGTTCCTGCGCGAGCCTGACTTCGGCTTCGCCTGGACCTCGCACGCCTGGGCCAGCGGCCGGACGCTTGAGCACCTGCTCGGCGATCTGACACCAGGCGACTTCGTCCGGGCGGTCAAGCAGCTGATCGACCTGCTCGACCAGATCCGGGCGGCCGCCGGGGAGGACGAGCTGGCCGATACCGCGGCGGCGGCGATCAGGGCACTGCGGCGCGGGGTGGTGGCCTACACCTCGGTGCAGTAGCGGCTCCTTCGTTAATGGTTTGCCCCTGCTAATTGGCTTGCACCGCCTTGGTGCGGTCGGGCACGCTGCGGTGATGGCCGGCCAGTCGGAGCAGGTAGTGATCAGCCGGGTGAGACCGGATCAGTGGACGACGTACCGCGAGGTGCGGCTGGCCGCACTGACCGACTCGCCGGAGGCGTTCAGCTCAACCGTTGAACGCGAACTGGGGTTCGGTGAGCAGCTCTGGCGCGACCGGATGGACGCCAATGTCACCTTGCTGGCCTGGCTGGATAGCCGCCCGGTCGGCACCGTGGCCGTCCTGGACACTGAGCTCTCCGACACCCACGGCTTCGCCGGCGCCTTCCATCTGGTCGCGATGTGGGTGGACCCGTCGGCCCGTCGGCTCGGCATCGGCGCCCAGCTCGTGTCGGCGGCGCTCGACGCGGCTAAATCGGGCGGCGCGCCCGCGCTGCTGCTGTGGGTGGTGGAAACCAACGACCGGGCCCGCTCGCTGTACGAGCGCCTGGGCTTTCGCGCCACCGGGCATAGGGAGGCTTATCCCAACCAGCCAGGGCAGTGGGAGCAGTTGATGGTCCGCGCGCTAGCCTGAAGCGCGTGGCCTACGATCCGGCCGGATTTCTTGCCGCCTACGACGCGGTCCTCAACCGCTGGTCAGTGCCAGTGGAGATGCTGGAATTGAACTCGGATTTCGGCACCACGCATGTCAACGCCTGCGGCCCCGCCAGCAGCGAGCCGCTAGTGCTGCTGAACGGCGGCGGCACGACGTCGGCGGTATGGTTCGCCAACGTTGCCAGCCTCAGCCGGATCCGCCGGGTGTACGCCGTCGACCGGATCGGTGAAGCCGGCGGCAGCCAGCCTGGAGATCGGCCGATCTCCTCGTCCGCCGACCTGCTCGACTGGCTGGACGGCGTGCTCGACGGGCTGGGTGCGGCGAAGGCCGAGCTATGCGGTCATTCCTACGGCGGGTCGATCGCGCTTAGCTACGCGCTGCGCGCGCCCGGGCGGGTCGCCCGGCTGGTGCTGCTCGATCCCACCGGTTGCCTGGCGGGTTTCAGCGCCAGTTACCTTCTGCACGCGGCGCCGGTGCTGGCCCGGCCGAACGCCTCGCGGGCGGCCAGGTTCCTCGCCTGGGAGACAGGCGGGGTCGAGATCGACCCGGCCTGGCTTGAACTTTACAAGCTGGGCGCGGAGTTCCCGGCTCGGCGGCCGGTGACGATCAAGCGGCCTGACCCGGCTGAACTGGCCGGCTGTCAGGTGCCCACCTTGGTGCTGCTGGCCGGAGCCAGCCGGGCGCACGACCTGGCGCGAGTCGAGGCCGGGGCGCGGCTGCTACCGCGAGCCGAAGTCAAGGCGCTGTCCGGCGTCTCGCACCACGCGATGCCGTTCACCGGAGCCGACGAGATCAACCGCGCCGTGGCCGGTTTTCTCAGCCGGGCCTGAAGGCCAGTCTGCGGCCTGCGGCCGGGCCGAATCTGGCAAGATCAGCAGAATGGCTGGACTGATGCTGCTCGATTCCGCGTCGATGTACTTCCGTGCCTTCTACGGCGTCAAGGAGACGATGACGGCCCCGGACGGCACCCCGGTGAACGCGGTCCGCGGATTCCTCGACATGATCTCCAGGCTGGTCAGGGCCAGGCATCCGGAAGCCCTAGTCGCGTGCCTGGATTATGGCTGGCGGCCGACATTCCGGGTGGCGGCGATCAGCACCTATAAGGAGCACCGAGCCAATCCTGACGGTTCTGAGCAGGTGCCGGACGACCTCACCATCCAGATCCCGATCATCACGCAGGTTCTCGCGGCAGCCGGGGTCGCGATGGCGGGCGCCGACGACTACGAGGCCGACGACGTGATGGGCACCCTGGCGACGCGCGCCGACGGTCCGGTCGAGGTCGTCACCGGCGACCGGGACCTGTTCCAGCTGGTCGATGACGCGAGCCAGGTGCGGGTGCTGTACATCGGTCGCGGTGTCGCCAAGCTTGAGGTGATGGACGAGGCGGCGGTGGCCGAGAAGTACCAGATCCCCGGCCGCAGCTACGCCGCGTTCGCCGCGCTGCGCGGTGATCCCAGCGACGGGCTGCCCGGCGTGCCCGGCGTCGGGGAGAAAACTGCGGCCGCGCTGGTCAGGACATTCGGCTCGATCGAGGCGATGCTGGCGGCGATCGACGCCGGGCACGGCGGCTGGCCCGGCGGCACCAGGGCCAAGCTCGTCGCGGCCCGTCCCTATCTGGAGGCCTCGATTCCGGTCGTCGCCGTCGCCCGCGACGCGCCTGTACCGGCCGTAGACGGCCAACTCCCGGCCCGCCCGCCTGACCCAGCCGCACTGGCCGAGCTAGACGCTCGCTGGGACCTGGGCACCTCCCTCGGCCGCCTGATGTCCGCCCTGGCCCTGCGTCCCACCTAGCCCTGCGTCCCACCTAGCCCTCCGTCCTAGCTAGCCCTCCGTCCCTAGCTCAGCTAGTCCTCCGGCCGCTGTGGGCTTGGCGATGCGACGGTTGCCTGGTCGGTGAATACGGCCGGTTATGTCCCGGCGGAAGCGGGCCGACGCGTGGCTGCGCTCATATGCTCTGGGTAGGATCGGCCCCGCTCGAGGAGTGAGTCAGCCATGAACACCCAGGAAAGCGCCGATACCCGGATCGTCGACCCGGCCCGCCTTCCGTTCGCGTACCAGGACGCGCTCAACGCCGGGGACGCCGACGCCGTCGTCGCGCTGTTCCACCAGGACGCGACGATGCACACCTTCACCGGCAAGGTCCTCACCGACCGGGAGGCGCTGCACGCTGAGGCGGTCCAGTCGATCGCGGCTCAGGCGCGTCTGACCAACAAGCCCAGGTCCACCCTGATCGGGGGCGATACGGCCCTGATCATCGTCGACTGGGACCTCGAGGCGATGTTGCCGGACGGCACCGGGATCTCGCCGACCGGAACGACGACGGCTGTCGCCCGCCGATCGGCCGACGGGTCATGGCGGTTCGCCATCCTCGACTGTCAAGGGGCAGCTGGATCTCCCGGGTGGTCGTAGTCGCTTCAGGGCGGGGCGAGCGCGCTGGCCGTGGCACAGGACGGATGGCCGCAACCCGGAACACCCACTACGGCACCGGCCGGACACGCTGACCTTTTTGCGAACGCACCTATAACAACCATCGGTCTTTCCCCGTTGTTAGGGCGTACTTGGAGCTAGTTACGTAGCCACGGTTCTGGCTTTGGAGACGGGATAACATCGCCGCAGTTCAGCACCGTGAGGGGCTAGCGAAAGGGACCGGCTCATGAATGTCGTTGCTCGTGCCCGCAAATGCGGCGTCCCGGACTCGATACGCAGGTTCACCCGGCTCGGCGCAGCGGCAATAACCGCGCTGGTCCTCGCCGTACTGGTGCCCGTGAGCGCTGGCCCGGTTGCCTCCGCCGCGACCACCCGGACGACCGTGACCGCCGCTCCCGTGATGCACCACCTCAAGCTGCACGCCATGCCGCATGGCAGTGTCGCCTTCGGCCGGGACCGGCACCATCACCTGATCGTCCGGATATCGGTGTATGGCCTCACGCCCGGCTCGTCTCACGCTGTGGACCTGCGGATTCCCAACCGTCTCGCGGTCATCAGATTCAGCCCGCTGACGGCAGCCAGCTCCGGCCGGGCGCTGGCCACGCTGGCCAGCCACTTTGCCGGCCGATGGCCGCGCGCCAGCCAGCTGGTCATCCGCCTGGGGGCGGGCCGCAGCCGCCTGGACCGTACCCCGATCGCCGTTACCCGGCGGCTGCCGCACTCCGGACGTCACCACCGGCTCATCGCCGTCGAGGTCAGCCGCCACGGCGTCAGCTTCGGCACGCCGCACGGCGCGGCCAGGCTCTCCTACAACTCGCGCAAGCACACGCTGACGGTCCTCGTGCACGCCTCTGGATTGACGCCAGGACCGCACGCGGCCCACATTCACCTGGGCAGTTGCCAGAACCAGGGCCCGGTCAAGTACATGCTGAACGACCTGATCGCCAACCGCCACGGCATCGTCAGGCAAGCGGTCAGTGTGTTCACCAATGTCACCCAGCCGATCCCGGCCCAGGGCTGGTACCTGAATATTCATCAGGGAAATAGCCGCAACATCCTGCACAACGGCCAGCCGACCATCTTTTTCCGCCCGCTGTTGTGCGCGAATATCCGCTAATGGTCAGCTAGCCGGGACCCGGTCCAGGAATCCCAGCACCGCCTGCGGCCGGCCGTCTTCGGTGACGAGTGCGACATCAGAGCCGACGGCCGGGGCCTCGACTCCGGCCGGCCCGGATTCCCAGGAGAACCGGCACTGGCCGACCAGGCTCAGGGGCCGAGGAAAAGGCCTCCGCAAATCTTTCTAAATAATAGACATTCATCAGGCCAGCAGCCGCGACATTGCGAGCGACGGTCAGCCGACCATTTTCTTCCGCCCGTTGCTGTGCGCGAACATTCACGATCATTGACCATACTTCTGCCAGGCCTCTGACTGGCGGGCGGAGAATCGTCGGCCCGAGCGTTTGCCGAAGGCTGCGTCGTTACGGTACAAAAGCGACATGCCAGCCGCACCAAAGCTGTTCCTTCCGCCCTGGGCTCAGGACGCCGCGCTCGCCGCAGTAATCGCGCTCCTTGGCCTCGCCAGCGGGCTGGGACGGCATGGTCACCAGTGGATTGTTCCGGCGGCGACGGCGCTGCTGACCGCGATGGGGGTGATACTGCTGCTGCGGCGGCGCCTTCCCGGCACCGTAGCCGCCTTCGAAGCCGTGATGGTCGTGGCAGTGACACTGATGCACACGTCGCTGAAGGCGACGATCCTCGCCGTGCTGGTCTCCGGTTACAGCGCGGCGGTCTACGGAAGCCGGCTGCTGGCCAGGGCCCTGCTGGTCGCGGCCATCGGCGCAGTCGTGGGTCTGGGCATCCTTCAGGAGGCCGAGGCCACGGTGAAGACGCACGTGCATCATCTGCTGACCAAGCTCGATGCCCGGGACCGGGTCCAGCTCGTGATCTTCGCCTACGACGCGGGGCTGGCCGGATCTCCATCCTGAGATCGAGGCTCCATCGCAG
>DASYAT010000201.1:0-14255 GCA_036501205.1 Streptosporangiaceae bacterium
CGAGACCGAACACGTTGGTCTCGAACTCGCGCCTGGCCTCGTCGAGGCTGACCTCCTCAACCGGCCCGTACGCGCCGTAGCCGGCGTTGTTGATCAAGGTGCCCACCTGGCCGTGCTCCTTCTCGACCGTCTGGATCGCGCTGGCCATCGACTCTTCGTCGGTGACGTCGAGCGCGAGGGTCACGGCCCCGGCGGCAGCCAGGCCGGCTAGCGTCCCTGGTCGCCGGGCGGTCGCATAGACGGTGTAGCCAGCCCGGACCTGGCCGCGTGGGCGTCGCTGACGTGGTCGGAGCTCACCCCGAACTCTTCGAGCACGACCGGCCGGCCGTAGGTACCGGCCAGCTCGCACTCCCACGCGGCGGCGTAGTGCTGGCGGATCTCGTCATTGCCGACCGGATAGACGTGCGGGCCGAGGAAGTCACACAGCCGCGCGGTGTCGGCGAGGTCAAAGCCCCTGGCGTGGCGCGGTCCCCTGGTCCCCCACGCACCGTCGCCCAGCGAGAACGGCTGGTGCCCGCCCGCCGCCCGGACCGCGTCCCGCATGATCTGCGCCCAGGCCGCCACCTCCCCTGGGCTGGCGTCGGCCGCGCCGTAGAGCGGCATCTCGGTGGAGACCAGCCAGCCGGCCACCGCCGGATGCGACCCGAACCGGCGCACCATCTCCCCCGCGAACCACGCCTGCCGCGCGACCATCCAGACATCGCGGTACAGGTCGCGTCCACCGCGCCAGGAGGGGTCCCAGTTCTCTCCGGACATATGGCCCACGATGAAAGATGGCAGCGTGCTGAGTCCGGCCTCCAGATGCCGGTCGAGGAAGTCGGCGAATCGCCCGGCCATCGTCTCGTCGATCCGGTCCGGCGCCGGCATGAAATCCGGCCAGTAGAAGAACGACCGCGTCATCGTCAGTCCGTGCTCGCGCAGCACGGCCAATTCGGCCCTGATGACTTCCGGGTCATAGCTGCGCCACATGAGCGGGCCGCCGGCCGCGGACCAGAAGTTGGCACCGAGCCACTGCACAGGCCCGGTCTGGCCTGGCCCGATCTGGCCCGTGAGCATGGCGAAGTTCCTGCGCATGTCCGTGCACTGTACCGGTGAAGCGCCGCGGCGGGCTTGCGCCGTCTGCCGATCGCCCGATGAGTCCGCGCCGCCTGCGTCGTCTCTATTCGTAGGCACCGGCGAAAAGGAAGGACGTGGCGATGGTAGACGGATTCCTGTCAGTCTCCCGACGCATCGAGGCACCCGTAGAACAACTGTTCGCACTTCTCGCGGACTCCGCGAACCACCCGCTGATCGACGGCTCGGGCATGGTGCGGGAGCCGGCCCCCGCGGTCAAGATGTCCGGGATCGGCGACGTCTTCATGATCAACATGTACAACGACCAGGATGGTGACTACCAGGTACGCAACGTGGTGGTCGAATACCTCGCCGACCGTCGGCTTGCATGGGCGCCGATGACGCCGACGTCCGATCCGGAGGAGCAGCACACCGTCGATCCGGTCCGTTATGAGTGGGGGTACGAACTCGCCCCCGATGGCCATGGCGTCACCGTCGTCACCGAGACGTTCGACTGCCGCCGCGCCCCGGAGGACTTGCGCAAAAGGCTCCAGGACGGTGAGACGTGGCGGGACGCCATGATCGCTTCACTGATCAAGCTGGAACTCCTCGCGAAGACCCGAGTCCAGCAGTAATAAGGGCATGCCTTCAAGGTCTGAGCGTTCGGGTGCGGATTGTGGATTGGTACCAGCGGAAGCTGGCCTTGGGGATCCTGGTGCCGGTCGGGTAGTCGACCCAGGTCAGGCCGAAGCGCTTGGAGTAGCCCTGGCTCCACTCGAAGTTGTCGAGCAGGCTCCAGACGAAGTAGCCACGCACGTCGACGCCGGCCTCGCGGGCGGTTAGCACTGCGCGCAGGTGGTCGTGCAGGTAGCTGATCCGGTCGGAGTCGTGGATCGCGCCGTCCGGGTCGACGTAGTCGGCGCAGGCGGCGCCGTTCTCGGTGATCATGATGGGCGGCAGCTGGTATTCCCTGTTCAGGTTGACCAGCAGCTCGGTGAGGGCGCCCGGCTCTATTTCCCAGTCCATCTCGGTGCGTTCGTAACCCGGGCGGCCGACCTGCATGGTGCCTAGGTCGGCCGAGATGGGGTCGGGTTCTCCGGCGGGGACGTAGTAGCCGGCCGTGCGCGCTTCGGCCGCGCGGGACACGGCGGCGACCGTGGACGGCGAGTAGTAGTTGAGGCCGAGGAAGTCGATGGGCAGCGAGATCACGTCGATGTCGCCGTCACCGATGACCGATGATCCTGGGCCGACGCGCTCGTAGTGCTGCCAGATTTCCGTCGGGTAGCTGCCGAGCAGGATCGGGTCGAAGAACAGGCGGTTAGTGTTGCCGGCCGCCAGCGCGGCGGCGGCCAGGTCGTCCGGGTGCTCGGAGGCAGGCCTGATCAAAGCCGGGTTGAGTGCGATGCCGACCTCGGCGCCCGATGCGGCCGCCCGGATGGCCTGCACGGCTTCGCCGTGGCCGAGCAGCAGGTGGTGGGTCGCGGCGAGGGCCTGGCCAAGGTCAGCGACGCCGGGGGCATGAATGCCGTTGCCGTATCCGAGCCAGGCGCAGCACCATGGCTCGTTAAGCGTGATCCACTTGGCGACGCTGTCGCCGAGTGCCGCCGCGACCATCCCCGCGTACTCGGCGAACCGGATGGCGGTGTCGCGGGCGGGCCAGCCACCCGCGTCCTGCAGTGGTTGCGGAAGGTCCCAGTGGTAAAGCGTGATCGCCGGCTCGATGCCGCGCTGGCGCAGGCCGTCGACCATGCGCCGGTAGAAGTCCAGGCCAGCCGGATCGGCCGGGCCCTTGCCGTCCGGCTGGATGCGCGGCCAGGACACGGAGAACCGGTAGGCATTGACGCCGAGCTCGGCGAGCAGGTCGAGATCGGAGTCGAGCCGCCGGTAGTGATCGCAGGCGATATCGCCGGTGTCGCCGTTGACCACCTTGCCGGGGGTGTGGCTGAAGGTGTCCCAGATCGAGGTACCCCGGCCGTCCGCCTTGGCCGAGCCCTCGATCTGATAGGCGGCGGTCGACGCGCCGAGAAGGAAATCGCCGGGAATCGCGATCGGGGCGGTGTCGTCGAAATCAGCCAAGGCGGGCCCGCTTCCGGTTCAGATATAGTATTTAACCGGTATAGTAACTTCTTCAATTGCGCGATGCTACCGGCCGAGAAGCGCGGCGATGATGATCAAGGTGGCCATCGACAGCGTCGTGGTGACCATGATCGAACGGCTGGCGAGGGCGTCCGCGGCCCGGTATCGCTGGGCGTAGATGAAGGCGTTCTGCGCGGTCGGCAGGCCGGCACAGACGACGACCGCAACGAGCTCTGGGTGGGTCAGGTCAAACGCGAAGGCAGCGGCCAGCGCGATGACCGGCTGAACAGCCAGCTTCAGCACAGAGATCACCACCAGCTCAGCCAGGGCAGGTTCGCCCGGATCGGCACCCACGGTCTGGTCAACCCCGACAGCCGGGCCAGACTCCGCGGCCGCACCGGATCGATCGCTCGCGTCAGTTTCCTCAGCCTGGTCTGGGCGAAGACGCCAGGATCACGGGATTGCGCAGCGGAAGCGACGCGATCCGCCGGAACCTGATCCGGCCGGCCGCGTCGTCGTACCGGTCGAGCACAGTCAGCACGATCGGCGTCACCACCAGCGTCTGCATCAGCAGGACCTCAATCACGAATGAGGCATTGCCGAGCACCACCGTCGCGATCGGGATGCCCAGGTTCGCCGAGTTCACGTAACCGGCCGCCATGCTCCAGATCGCGCGCTCGCCTGGCTTGCGGCCGAACCATCGGCCGGCCGCGAACCACCCCGCCCCCATCAGAGCCACGGTGCTCACCGAGAACGCCGCCAGCGGGCGGCCTGCCAGTCCAGACTGTGCCAATCCGGACTGTGCCAATCCGGAAAATGAAGTTCGCGACAAGGTGAGGAACAGGTCCGCCGGGATCGCGAGGTGAAAGACGAACTGGCCGAGCACCTCGGCCATGTTGTCGGCCAGCAGCCGGCGGCGGCGCGTCAGGTAGCCGATCGCGGTCAGGATCCAAATCGGACCGAAAGCTGCGATCAACCCCATGCCGGCATGCTCTCACGCAGCCGGCCGCCCCGGCCGAAGCTGGCGCCGAGGCAAAACCTCAGATCACTGCCGCGTTCACATCAGCCACATCTGCCTCAGGTCCGCGCAATACAACCCGGAGCGGGATTGCATAGCGAATTCGGGGTAAACAACAGGTTACAAGCGGCTAGCAAGTTGTCGGACTTTTAGCTCAGATACTTCAACTCGTGGCTATCTCGCACGGATGCTAATCGTGTGAACGACTTTCTGCTCGTCCTGGTAGTTATCACCGCGTTGTCGTTCGACTTTACGAACGGCTTCCACGACACCGGCAACGCCATGGCGACCTCAATCGCCACCAAGGCGCTGTCCCCGCGCGTCGCGGTGGGCCTGTCGGCGGTGCTGAACCTGGTAGGCGCGTTCCTTTCGCTGACCGTCGCGGCGACGATCGCCAGCGGCCTGGTGGACACCGGCATAGTCACGCTTACCGTGGTGGCGGCGGGACTGGCTGGCGGCATCATCTGGAACCTGGTTACCTGGCTCTTCGGCATCCCATCAAGCTCCTCGCACGCACTCATCGGCGGCGTCATCGGCGCGACCATCGGCGCGGCCGGCGGACACGCGGTCCAGTGGCACAACCTGGTCGCCAAGGTCATCGTGCCGGCTGGCCTGTCGCCCATCGTGGCCGCGCTGGTGGCCGGCACCGGAACCTGGATGCTGTACCGGATCAGCAAGAACCTGACCGAAGGCGCCCGCGGCAGCGGGTTCCGCATCGGGCAGATCGGGTCCGCCTCCATGGTCTCGCTGGCGCACGGCACCAACGACGCGCAGAAGACGATGGGCGTGATCACGCTCGCGCTGATCGTGAACAAGACGCTGCCCGCAACGGCCGGAGCGCCGTTCTGGGTGATCTTGGCCTGCGGGCTCGCGATCGCGCTCGGCACCTTCGTCGGCGGCTGGCGGGTCATCCGCACCCTGGGCAAGGGCCTGGTCGAGATCGAGCCGCCGCAGGGCATGGCCGCCGAGTCCGCGTCGGCGGCGGTGATCTTGCTGTCCAGCCACTTTGGTTACTCGCTGTCCACCACGCACGTGGCGACCGGTTCGATCATCGGCACCGGCCTGGGCAAGAAGGGCGCCGAGGTCCGCTGGAACGTGGCTGGCCGGATGGCGACCGCCTGGGTGTTCACGCTCCCGGCCGCCGGAGTCGTCGGCGCCGGCGCGTACGCGCTGGCCAATGCGATCGGCGGGACGGCCGGCGTAGTCGTCGACACCATCATCCTGATCGCGATCGCGGCCGTCATCTTCTGGCGGTCCCGCAAGACCACGGTCAACCCCAACAACGTCAACTCCGAGTGGACCGGCTCTGTCGCGCCGTCCGAGCCGGCTGACCGGGCGCCAGAGCCCGCCGCTGCCTGACCAGACCTGGGAGAACAACTCATGCACCACGTACTGGCAGCCGCGGCGCCAACACCAATTCCGCCCTGGATCAACTTCACTGCCCTCTGGCAGATCGTCGTCCTGTCCTTGCTGGCCGGCGCCGGGCTCCCCGCCCTGTTCGCCATCGGCCTGCGGGCGCTGTCCCTGGGCGGCGGCGGTACTCAAACCGCCGAAGGCCCTTCAGACAAGCTGGTCGGCGGCAACCCGGCCGGCGTGGTCGCCGCGGGCGTGTGCTTCCTGATCGTGCTTGGCGCGATCGGCTGGGGCATCTGGGCGATCTACGAAGCCGGGCATCCGAAGTGAGCTGGCCAACGACACCGAGAGGCCTGACCACATGGCACTGAACGAAGTCCTGAAGTCGATTCTCACCTGGCTGCACGCCGGGTACCCGCAGGGCGTGCCCGAGGGCGACTACCTCCCTCTGTTCGCCCTGCTCGGCAGCCATCTGACCGACGCCGACATCAATGCGATCGTCGACGAACTCGCGGGTTCGTCCGACCCGACCACAAGCCAGGCGATCCGCAGCGCCCTGCAGGAAGCCAGCCAGGAGAAGCCGCTCGACGTGGACGTCGCGCGCGTGCGGGCAAGGCTGGCCGCCGGCGGCTGGCCGCTCGCGATCCCGCACGAGCACGCGGCTTTCGAGTAAGCGACTCGCGCAGCTATGCGGTCCGCCCGGCCCAGCCGGGCGGACCGCTCGTTTCAGCGCTCGTAGCGCAGCAACACCACGCCGCTGCCGAAGGTCAGGGTCTCGGCCAGCTCGAGCCGGACCGGCCCGGGCAGCGAGTCCGCAAACAGGCGGTGACCACGCCCGACCAGCACCGGATGCACATAGAGCCGGTACTCATCGATCAGGTCGAGTTCCCGGAACGTAGTCGCCAGATCAGCCCCGCCGAGCACGAGGTCGCCGCCGGGCGTCGCCTGAAGCGCGCGGATTTCGTCCGGATCCACCTCGCGAGCGAGAGTCGCATTCCAGGTCACCGACTCCAGCGTCCGGGAGAACACGATCTTCGGCATCTCCCGCCAGATCCCGGCGAACTCCGCCATGACCGGCGAAGCAG
Source organism: Streptosporangiaceae bacterium (assembly GCA_036501205.1). Taxonomy (GTDB): domain Bacteria; phylum Actinomycetota; class Actinomycetes; order Streptosporangiales; family Streptosporangiaceae; genus Chersky-822. The sequence goes on from DASYAT010000201.1 coordinate 6,586, forward strand.
CCGGGTCCTGGTCGACCGTCGGCCAGAATCCGGCCATCAGCTCGAAGGTGACCCGCCCGTCCAGGAACGCGCCGGCCCGGCCGAGCCACTCATTGAAGTGCGCGTGCAGTTCCTCGTCGACGATCTGCCAGTCCAGCTCCCGATCGAGCCCCTCGAAGAACCCGTCGAGCGACACCGACATCATGAACACGATCTTTCGCAGTGCCATCGCCTCCTGAACAAGATCAGGCAAACGCCGCGATCCCGGTAATATCCCGGCCAACGATCAGCGTCTGGATCGTCTCGGTGCCCTCGAAGGTGTGGATCGCCTCCAGGTCGGCCATATGCCTGATCACATGATTCTCAAGCAGGATTCCGTTACCTCCCAGCATGTCACGGGCATCGGCCACCAGGGTGCGGGCCTTGCGGGTGTTGTGCATCTTGGCCAGGCCCGCGACCGTCGGCGTCAGCTTGCCCTCGTCATCCAGCCGGCCGATCTGCAGGCAGTAGAGCTGCATCGCGGTCAGGTCCGCCAGCATCGACACCAGTCGCTGCTGGATGATCTGGAAGCTGGCCAGCGGCTTGCCGAACTGCCTGCGCTCGCTCACGTACCGCAGCGCGGCGTCGTAAGCGGCGGTCGCATGCCCGAGCGCCGCCCAGGCGCAGCCGCTCCGAGTCGCGGCCAGCACCCGCGTCGTGTCCGCGAACGAGCGCGCATCGGGCAGCCGGTTCTCCTCCGGCACCCGGACTCCGGTCAGCTCGAGGTCGGCCTGCCACACCGCCCGCAGCGAGACCTTGCCCTCGATCAGGCTGGCCTGCAACCCGGGCGTGCCGCGCTCGACGACGTACGCGCCAACCTTGCCGTCGACCGTGCTCCGGGCCCAGACCACCACGAGGTCGGCCAGCGTGCCGAGCCCGATCCAGCGCTTGCGGCCATCCAGGATCCAGCCGTCGCCGTCCGGCCGGGCCGACGTCTCCAGGGCCACCGAGTCCGACCCGTGGTCAGGCTCGGTCAGCGCGAACGCACCGAGCTTGGCCATCGTCGCCATCTCCGGCAGCCAGCGCGCCTTCTGCTCGTCAGAACCGCACAGCGCGATCGACCGCATGGCCAGGCCCGAGTGCACCCCGAGCACGACACCCAGGCTTCCGTCGCCCCGGTGCAGTTCCATGTTCACCAGCCCGCTGGCCATCGCGCTCATCCCGGCGCAGCCGTAGCCTTTGATGGTTCCGCCCACGATGCCGAGCTCAGGCAGCCGCCTGACCAGGTCCCACGCGATCTCGGCGCGCTCCCAGTACCGCCCGGCGACCGGGACGACCTCAGAGTCGACGAACTTGCGCACGGTCGCGAACTTGTCCCACTGCTCGTCGGTGAACTGCTCGCGCACCGAGAAGAAGTCGGTGCCGAGGGCCTCGCCCAGGTGCGTAGGTTCAGTAGTCATGACGGTCCCTTCCCGCTTGGCTCAGCTAGAAACGATTCGACTTTGATGGCGATCGGCCTTGGATTGGCGATCATCTCCAGATGACCGCCTTGATATATGTGGAAAGCATTCCGGGGAATCATCGAGTGCATCAGCCTCGCGTTGACCAGCGGAATGATCGGATCGTCGTCGCCCGCCAGGATCAGGGTGGGCTGACGTATGAACGGGAGCAACGGCAGGCTCGTCCAGCCCGCCGTGGCGAGCAACTGGTAGTAGTAGCCGCGCCGCGGCCCGGTCCTGCCCCGCAGCAGCTCACGAACTCGCTCCGGGTGCTCGCGCAGGCTCCCGCCGTAGATCTCCGGCGCGACGGCGGCGGCATAGCCGGGGTCGCGGAAACGGCGGGGCGTGATCATGTGCTTGAGCACCTGCGGCCTGGCGGGCACCATCACCGACCCGGTACCGGTGGCGACCAGCACGAGCTTGCGAACCCGGCTCGGGTGCCGGACCGCAAACTGCTGGGCCAGCCCGCCACCCCAGGAGACGCCGAGCACGTCGGCCTGGCGGTGGCCGAGCCGGTCGAGCAGGCCGGCGAGCGTGCCCGGCAGGGTCAGCAGGTGATAGGGCATGGTCGGAGCGGGCGATCCGCCGATGCCGGGCAGGTCAAACCTGATGACCGGACGGCTGGGATCGAGTGCGTCGACGAAGGGCTGGAGCAGGTCCAGGCTGCCGCCGATGCCATTGCAGAGCAGCAGCGGGGTGCCGGATGTGCCCGCCGCCAGACAGCACGAACGTCGACTCGCCGCCAAGCAGCTGGGTCGTCCGGTAGGCGCCTTTCCAGGGCACGAGATGGTCGGTCTGCGCGCCGATCACGTAACTATCGACGGCTGCCTGGGTCAGATCGACCCTGGAGCCGAGCAAGCTCAGCGCACCCGGGTTCGCCAGCTGATTTGTTTCGGCGATCGAAAGCAGTTGCTTTTGAAGTTCCCCGGGCAGACGGGTCGTGTCCGCATTCCAGGCCAGGATGTCGAAGGCGGGCGGGTCCTGGCCCATCAAGTAATTGTTGACCCAGTAGCTCCAGACGAGTTCGTCGGGGCGAAGCCAGGCGAACAGCGCGGCGAGGTCGCGTCCGTCGACCAGGCCGGGGGTGGCCAGGCGGGTCAGGCTGGACATCGGGCGGGTGAGCGCCATGCCGGCCGGGCTGGGCACGGACATGTCGAGCTGGCTGACGCCGAAGCAAGCGTAGGCGATCCGGTCATCGCCGCGCTGCGCCAGCACCGCGACCAGGGCGGCGAGCAGCTGGCCGCCGGCGCACAGGCCCATCGTGCCGACCTGCGGGCTGCCGGTGATCTGCCGCGCCGCGTCGATCGCATCGATCAGCGCGGTGGCATAGGTATCCAGGTTCCAGCCGGCGTGCTCCTTCGTCGGGTTGCGCCAGCTGGTGACGAACACGGTGAAGCCCTGGCTGACCGCGTACTCGATGAAGCTGCGGCCGGGCGCGAGGTCGAGGATGTAGAAGCGGTTGATCAGCGACCAGACGATCAGCAGCGGGACGGTGCGCACCGACGGCGTCGACGGAGCGTACTGGATCAGCTCGACGACCTCGTTCCTGAACACGACCGATCCCTTGGTCGCGCCGATGTTCTCGCCGAGCGTGAATGGGCGGGTATCGACCTGGCGGGGCGTACGCAGGCCAGACCGGGCGTCTTTGACCAAGTTGCGGGTGCCTTTGAGAAGGCTGGCACCCTTGGTGTCGATCGCGTGCCGGCAGGCGGCCGGGTTGCCGGCCAGGGTGTTGGTCGGCGCGAGCGCGGAGACCAGTACTCCGGCGGCGAACTTCGCCTGTGCGGCCAGTCGCCAGTCGAGGTCGGCACCCTCGACGGCGTCGGTGACCGCGTGCGCGGTGGCCAGGTAGGCCTGGCCGAGCCGGCGGTAGAGCGGGTTGTGCTGCCAGGCGGGGTCGGCGAATCTGCGGTCGCCGCGGGCCGGGGCTAGTTCCGAGCGGCCGGCCGCGACCTCGGCCAGCTCTTTGGCCAGGGCGCGGGCGCGGCCGGCGGCGTCCTGGCTGCGGGCGAACGCTGTGGTCAGCGCGGCCGCGCCTTCGATCAGGCCGACCCGGCCGACGGTCAGGCCCGAGTTGATCGCGTCGAGGGCTTCTTCGGCCAGCGTGTCTTGCTGCTCGGTCATGACTGGGCTCCGTTCTTGGTCGGTTCGTTCCTGGTCAGCTCGCGAAGCCGCCCCGGATGATCATGTCTTTCTTGCGATCGACCACGTACAGGTAGCCGTCGGCGTCGCGGATGCCGATGTCACCGGAGTGAAACCAGCCGTGGTCGTCGATCGCCTCGGCGGTGGCCTCTGGGCGGGCGAAGTAGCCCTTCATGACGTTGTGCCCGCGGATCACTATCTCGCCTGGCTCGCCAGTCTTGGCTGGGGTGTTGTCCTTGGACAGGATCTCGACCTCGACGCCCCAGACCGGCAGGCCGATCGAGCCTGGCTTGCGAGGGCGGTCGACCCGGTTGAAGGTGGCGATCGGGCTGGTTTCCGACAGGCCGTAGCCTTCGAGGACGGGGACCTTGAACTTCTCCTCGAACCGGCGCATCGTCTCGGCTGGCATCGGGGCGCCGCCGGAGACGGTGACGCGGAGGCGGGCGGCGATCCTGGCCAGGTCGAGCTGTACTCCGCCTTTGCCCTGGCCGCCGGCGCTAGCCGGGTCGAATTCGGTCAGCGCGTGGTACATGGTGGGCACGCCGGCGAAGAACGTGACCTGCTCGCGCTCCATCTGAGTCAGCGCCTGCTCGGGGGTGAACCTGGGCAGCAGCACGATCGTCGCGCCGTTAGCCAGCCCAGCGTTCAGCTGGACGCTCTGGCCGAAGGAGTGGAACAGCGGCAATGCGATCAGGTGCACGTCGTGGGGATGGGTTCCGAACAGGCGACCTGACAGCTGAGCGTTCTGGATCATGTTGCTGTGAGTGAGCTCGGCGCCCTTGGCCTGGCCGGTGGTGCCGCTGGTGTACAGGATGAGCGCCGTGTCGGTCTCGCTGGTCGCGGCCGAGCGGCAGGTCTCTGGCTGGCGGTGGGTGAACTCGGCCAGCGTCTCGGTGTGCGGCTCCGGTGAGGTGGCGGCCGGGTCCGCGGTGAGCAGGACGAAGTGCTCGCAGGTGCCAGCGCTCTCGAAGGCGGCGGCACCGGTCTTGCCGAGCGGCAGGTCGCCGGTGCCCTCGAAGCAGAAGTAGGCCTTGGCCTGGCAGTCGGTCAGGTGGTAAGCGATCTCGCGTTCGGTCAGCAAGATGTTGAGCGGCACCACGACGGCGCCGGCCTTGAGTATCCCGTAGTAGACGACCGGGAAGGACGGCACGTTCGGGCAGCTGATCGCGACCCGGTCGCCTGTGGTGATGCCGCGGGCGATGAGCGCGTTCGCGACCTGGCTGGCGGCGGCGTCTAGCTGGGCGTAGGTGAGTCTGGCGGCGCAGGTCGTAGCCGGTCCGTTCGGCGATCTTGTCGAGCCGGTAGTAGGCGGTGTTGACGTGCAGATGCAGCCGCTCGGCCGCGATCTTGGCGTTCAGGTCGGACTCGGCGTAGGTCACCAGCGTCGTGATCAGCGTGCGGCCGGCTGCCAGGTCCTCGGTGACGAAGCGCCTGACCTCGGGCCTGATCAGCCGCTGGGCCGTCTGGGCCTCGCGGAGGACCAGGTAGTCGAAGGCGGAGAGCAACGGCAGCGCGAGCACGCCGCCAGCGGGGCCGAGCGCCTCCCTGGCGACCTGCGCCTCGGCGTACGCCTCCGGTACCTCGTGCAGGCCGTTGTGCACGGTGCTGACGCCAATCGCCAGCCTGGGCTCGCCACCGCCGGCCTGCCTCTGGCCTGCGACGACCTTCGCCGGCTCGGAGTGGCTGAGCGGGATCACGCTGACGATTTCGTTCTGCCGCCGGGCGGCCAGCCCGGTTGCGCCCGCCGTCGAGAGCGTCGGCATCTCGTCGCCGGTCGGCGTGGCCGAGGCCACGATCAGTCGGGTCTGCGGTCCGAGGCCGGCCGCCCGCAGGATCGAGCGCTTCTGCCCGGCGAAGTTCGTCCGGTAAGCGAGCAGGTCCTCGATCAGATCCCGGCGGAGCCGATCGTGCTCGGCGAGCCGGTGCTGCTGCGCCTCGACGTAGGCTTCGGCCGCGACCGTGCTGCCTAGCTCGATGACGTGCATGATGCGTTCGACCAGCAGCAAGGCGGCCTCGCGCGCCTTCTGGTCATCCTGGGCGGCGTTGAGGACGCCGCGCCACAGTGTCAGCTGGCCGACTCTGAAGGCCTGCAGGTAGTCGGCTAGTGAGATGCCCTGGCCGATCCGGCGGCTGGCCTGCTGCCTGGTGAACGCGAAGTCCGATCGCCTCGGGGGCCGGTCTTGCGCCAGGCCGACCAGGAAGATCTCGAAGATCGCCGCTACGTGCGCGGTCGCGTCCGCATGGAGCTGGCTGTCGGTGCTGTTGGCGTAGGCGGGCACCTGGGACCAGATCGCATCGACGGCGGCGGTGACCAGCTCGGGGAGCGAGGTCCTTACGGTGGCGGCGAGGCTGGCTCTGGCCTCGCTAGCGTCGGCCCGCTCTTCCATCGACCAATCATGCCCTGGTTGTGGTCAGCCGACAATCGCCGCGCCGCCAGTCGCTCCTGGAGCTGAACGACGACCATCACGGTGAACCCAGCGAAGAACACTCCCTCGACGATCGCGCCGAGCTTGTTGATCATGTAGGTCAAGCCGAGGATCGGGTACATAATCGCGGCGCCGACCGCCAGCGCCCGGTAGGTCCTCGCGGTGACGGTGCGCTGGGTCCGGGTTCGCCGGACGGCGAGCAGCAGCGCCAGCGTGATCCCGATGAACTCGACGATGCCGGCTCCGTCGTGCACGTACTGGGTGAGCGGAAGCTGAAAGTGCCGCTCGGCGTCCATGCAGGCGACGCTGACGCCGTCCTCGCAGACCTGGGGGAAGAGACCGCCCATCAGGCCGGAGATCGCGAAGACGATCATGCCTAGCCACTCGCGGCGGCCGTTGCGGATGCTCGCGAAGCTGACGATGGCGAACGCGGCGAGGATCAGCAGCCCGGACAGCACGTCAAGGTGCTGCATGACCGTCGCGTAGGGCTGCCCGGCGACCTCCAGGTTGCTGAAGAACTCATCTGGCGATCGCAGCAGGCCCGGTTTCAGCGGGACCAGCACCCACCAGTCGTAGGCGAGCAGACCGCCGATCGCCGACACCCAGGCGGTCATTCGTTTCCACTGAGCCAGCTTCGCTTGCCTGTTTTCCTGGCTTGATTCGACCGGTACCACGATCACCGACGGTCCGGCCGATCCGTCTTGACCCACTCGTCCTGTTAGCACCGCCACCCGCCCGCCGCCGCCCAACCACGGTTATGTGGAGTCCCCCCTCCGTTACAATCACCCTAACACTATCCGGAGGCCTGCCTCCGAATTAATTCGGGCGCTTTGCGCGTCCCCTACGATGGATCGATGAGGATGCACGACCAGACCGGGTCGCAAGACCAGGTCAGGACCGGTGAGCGGCAACTGCGCGCCGATGCCTGCCGTAACCGCGACGCGATCCTGGCCGCCGCCAAGGAAGTGTTCGCCGAACACGGCCTCGAAGCCTCGCTCGAGGACATCGCCGCCAAGGCCAAAGTCGGCATCGCCACGCTCTACCGCCGGTTCCCGTCCAGGCAGCACCTGGTCGCCGCCGCGCTTGCTGAGAAGGTTGCCAAATACGCCGAGGCGGCCGAGTCCGCGCTGGCGATCTCGGATCCCTGGACGGCGTTCACCAGCTATGTGCACACGATCTGCGAACTGCAGGCCGGTGACCGCGGCATGGCCGATCTGATGTCGATGACGCTGCCGGCCGACGAGCACGTGGAACGGCTGCGGCGGACCGCACACAATCACGTCAGCAAGCTGATCGACCGGGCCAAGGCAGCCGGCCAACTGCGCAACGACTTCGTCAGCGAGGACGTGATCCTGCTGCTGATCGCCAACGCGGCGGTCGTGCACGTAACCCGTTCCCGGGCACCGGGCTCGTCTCGCCGGCTGGTCGCGCTGGCGCTCGACGCCTTTGGCCGCACGGACACGCCGTCGCTGCCCCCGCCGCCGTCGTCGGCCGAGATGGCCAGCGCGATGTGCAGCCTGGCCGCCGAGCGCGGCTGCGGGGCCGATAACGCCCCTGGCCTTTCCCATAAAGGACAGCTTCTGCCGCTCTAGCCGGGACTGGCCGCCGCGCTCAGCCGGGCCGGCCGGGTCAGCTAGACCGGACG
>DASYAT010000202.1:0-7261 GCA_036501205.1 Streptosporangiaceae bacterium
CCTGGCAACATCTTCATCAGCCTGCCCGAGCAGCGCGTCCTGATGCTCGTCGATGTCGTCTTCCCCGGCTGGGTGCCCTTCGCCTACCTCGCCGAATCTCAGAACATCCCGGGATGGCTCGAAGCCCCAGCTCAGGTGCTCCGCTATCCGTTCGACACCTACGTCGGGGGCCACCTGACCCGCCTCGGCACCCGCGACGACGTGATCATCCAGCAGGAATACGTGGCCGAACTCAAGACGCAAGCCGCTAACGCGATCGCTACCTTCAACCCCGCCAGCGTCTATCAATCCGTCGATCCGACCAACCCGTGGGCAATCTTCCGCGCCTACCTGGACGCCGTCGCCGCCCAGGCCGCCGACGCGGTCACCCCCAACTGGATCGACCGCCTCGGCGGGGCCGACGTCTACACCTTGTCCAATGCCTATCAGCTAGTCGAGTCGCTACGGATCGACTACGGCCAGCTAGGCCCGTTCGGAATCCACCCGTAGCCCTGTCAGCCGCCCGCGTCCAGCACTGCCTGATCGAAGGCGACAATCTCGATCAGGCCTGGCCGGCCCCCCACGAACATGGCCTCGCCGAACAGAATCTCGCCGCGATGTGGGCCAACTATCGCGCCCTCGGCTACCGGCGGATGATCTACACGAACACGGCGAGCGTATTGGAGAAAGTAATCCATGAACTGACGACCGCGATGGACGATAGCCCACAGGTCACCGCCGTACTGCTGACCTGCAGCGACGCAACAGCCCGCCAGCGCCTCTCCCGGCGGGAGATCGGATCAGAACTGAACTGGCACATCGAGCGCAGCGGCCTGACGGCACTCCGGCTAGACAGGCGCGCCCCCGACTGGGTCCACCGCGTCACCACCGACCACCGGACCATCCCCGACATCGCAACCGAGGTCAAAGCCCTGACCGGCTGGACCAACGAGCAGCCCGGCTTATCCCTCACCAGAACGACATAGTGCTCGGGAGGAATAAGCCGCAGGTTTTCTGATCTCGATCCGTAGCGGCCCGGACGATGACCGGCGGCCGGCCCTCCCGCAGGCGGCGCGGTCGGCTTCCCTATCCCGCAGGCGTCACCTTAGTCACACAGACCCCGGTAGCATCACGATTCACAGCCCGCCTTCATCGGCGTGATGATATCGGCGGATGAATGCGCATATTCATCAGGGATCCGAGGGATGAATCCGCACATTCACCCTGCCGGGCCAGGCATGCGCCTCGCCGCAGCCCGCACCGTTCGCCCCATTCGCAACACCAGCCCCAGTCATCCGTCCCCGGCACCCGGCACCGCACCGGACACGCCCGCGCGTTACTTACCCGCGCTCACCGCCCTGGCTGGCGCACTCCCAAACGGGATCAACCGGACAAAATTCGACCTAACAAGGGCTAAGTCGTCCGGATCCGTCACCGAGTCCCGGCCAAGGCCGGAGTTCAGCCCCCAGGCGGTTCGGCGCCGGTTTCGTGCGGCGCGTTCTTTGACCGGGCCGGTAGCCGGTCGGGTGACCGGCCGGCGGGTTGAGTCGCTCTGGTCTGGCGGGATTGCCGGGCTGGTGTGCTGAAGTATGAAGGTTTTGGGTGTTGGCGCGGGCTGGCTGACGCCAACAGCTACGTAGCATGGCGGCATGCGGTCCGCTCGTGTGGGAGCACCCGGATGGGACATCGCGTGTCCGGTACGGCCCGGGCGGCTGCCTGGGGTCAGGATGGCCGGGTTCAGTGACCGGGCCGTCGGCCTGGCCGGGATCAAGATGGTCCCGCATCCGGCCGTGACGGTGATCGTCGATATCGGCGGTGGGCTGCTGGTCGATCACTCCGGCGGGCGGCAGCAGCTAGGCAGCGTCGTTGCCGGCCTGGCGCCCGTAGGTGCGGCCGGGCGCGGCGGTCCTGCGAACTTTGAGTGCCTGCAGGTCAGGTTGTCGCCGCTGGTCGCGCACGCCGTACTGGGTTCTGGCGCGGAGTTGAGCGGGACGGTGGTCGCGCTCGATGAGTTGCTGGGGCGCGAGGCGGTGCGGATCCAGGAACGGCTGCGCGCTGCCGCGTCGTGGGAGGACCGGTTCGCTATTGCGGAGGCTGCGTTCGCGCGACTGCAGGAGACCGGCCGGGCGGTCGATCCTGAGGTTGCCTTCGCCTGGGGGCGGCTGGTGGCCAGCCGGGGACGGGTGCGGGTCGAGCGGCTGGCAGCCGAGACCGGATGGAGCCGCAAGCGGCTGTGGGCCCGGTTCCGGTCGCAGATCGGCCTCACGCCGAAGCGGGCTGGGCTTCTAGTGCGGTTCGACCAGGCGGCGCGTCTGCTTGCCGCAGGTCACAGTGCCGCCGAGACGGCCGCCGACAGCGGCTATGCCGACCAGTCTCACCTGCATCGCGATGTCGTGGCGTTCGCCGGGATGACGCCAGCGGCTATCGCGGTCACGCCGTTTCTCGCTGTGGACGACGTCGCCTGGCCTGACGCCTAGACCTAGGGCAGGAACATTTCTTCAAGACGGCCCGGCGGTGCCGTTGCCATGCTGCCTGTCATGTCTGGCATCCACATCGTTCAGGACGGCAGGCCGGGTGCGCCCGCCTTGCTGCTGCTTCAGAATGCCGCGGCGCCGATCGCCTTGTGGGACCCGGTGATCGAGTCACTGGCAGGCACCAACCACGTCATCCGCGTTGACCTGCTTGGCCCGGCCGGCTACGACGTCCCCGCCCAGGCCCGCCTGGCCGCCGGAGCATTGGACCAGCTCGACGTCGAACGGGTGACGGTCGTCGGGCATTCGTCCGGAGGGATGGTCGCCGCGTCGCTGGCCGAGCAGCGTTCCGGACTGGTGACCGCCCTGGCGCTCATTGGCACCGGCCCCAGCCCGAGCGCCAAGACCCCTGACCCGCCGCTCGCCCGGCTGCTGACCGCCCCGCTCGCCGGACGGCTGCTGTGGCGGCTGAAGACGGAAGCGACCATCCGGAAGGCGGCGCGCACTGCGTTCACCCGGCCGGTCGACATCCCCGAGGCTTTCGTGTCGCACATGCAAGGGATGGCTTACCAGGCCTTCACGGCGACGATGCGCGGGTACTGGGACTACCTCAGCGAGCGGAGCATTCCTGACCGGCTAGCCGGGCTGGGCCTGCCGGTGCTGGTGATCTTCGGAGCCGAGGACCAGCGGTGGCATTCCGCTTCGGCCACCGACTACCGTGCCGTGCCTGGTGCCCGCATCGAGATGCTGCCGGGCGTGGGGCACACCCCGATGATCGAAGATCCGATGACTACCGTCGGGTTGCTGCTGGAGTTCGCGGCCGCGCAGGGAGAAAAAGCATGAGCGAGGGCAGCCGCCGCCACGCCCGGCACCAGGTCATCGGCACCAGCACGGCGGGACTCGTGAAGCCGGATGCATCCTGAGCGGGCGCAACCGCGACGCTGGCTCTTCGAACCATGCCAGATGCCGGAATCGGCGGTCCTGAGCTGCAGCGGATCCGCGCGCAGGAGGACCGCCCGTTGCCGGTGGTGCGAGTCGCATTCCCGGCGCGACTCGCCGTGTACCTGGCCGTAAAGGGATCCATGTCAGCGCTCGTGTCAGGGGCGTGACAGGTCGGTGTCAGGCTGCGCTCCGATGGTGGGCGCATGACTACTACGGCAATTGCGGTCTCAGGACTGCGAAAGGCCTTCGGGGACAAGACCGTCCTCGATGGCATCGACCTGGAGGTGCCCGCGGGCACGGTCTTTTCCTTGCTCGGCCCGAACGGGGCGGGCAAGACCACGACGGTGAACGTGCTCACCACGTTGATGAAAGCGGACGCCGGGACAGTACGGATCGCCGGCCACGACATCGGGACGCAGACCAAGGCCGTGCGCGCGGTGGTCGGGGTCACCGGTCAGTTCGCGGCCGTCGATGAGCTGCTGACCGGCCAGGAGAACCTGCAGCTGATGGCGGACCTCAAGCGGGTCGGCTCGGGCGAGGCCAAGCGGGTCATCACCGGCCTGCTGGAGCGGTTCGACCTGGCCGAGCCGGCGCAGAAGCTGGTGTCGACCTATTCGGGAGGCATGCGCCGGAAGCTGGACCTGGCGATGACGCTGGTCGGCAATCCGCAGATCATCTTCCTGGACGAGCCGACGACCGGGCTCGATCCGCGCAGCCGCCGGATCATGTGGCAGATCGTCCGCGAACTCGTGGCTGACGGCGTCACCATCTTCCTCACCACCCAGTACCTGGAGGAAGCCGATCACCTCGCCGACCGGGTCGCGGTACTCGACCAGGGCGCCCTGGTGGCCCAGGGAACTCCCGCCGAACTCAAGCGCCAGGCCCCCGGCAGTCACGTCCGGCTCCGGTTCACCGATGCCGGCGAACTCGATGCGGCCGCGCGAGTCCTGCTCGGCTCGGTCAGGGACAACGAGGACCTGGCGCTTCGCGTGCCCAGCGACGGCGGGGTGAAGTCGCTGCGGTCCCTGCTGGACCAGCTCGATGAGCATTCGATCAACACCGAGGAATTCTCCGTGCACACGCCGGACCTCGACGACGTTTTCCTGGCCCTGACCGGCCACGCGAGCATAGAGGAGCAAGCACGATGAACACTGATTCGGTAATCATGTTGCGCCGCAACTTCAAGCACACCGTCCGCAACCCCACGGCCGTCTTCAACGCGGTCATTTTCCCGGTCGTGCTCATGCTGATGTTCGTCTACGTGATCGGCCGCGCTTTCAACGTCGGCGTCAAGTACATCGACTACTCGACGCCGGGAATGATCGTGCTGGCGATCTGCTACGGCCTGAGCGCGACCGCGCTGGCCGTGAACTCCGACATGACGAAGGGAATCATCAACCGGTTCAAGGTGATGGACATCTCCCGCAGTGCCGTACTGAACGCTCAGGTCGCCGCCACGATGCTCCGCAGCCTGATCGCCATCGCGGCCATCCTCGGGGTGGGGTTCGCGCTGGGATTCCGCTCGTCCGCGAATCTCGGTGACTGGCTCGGGGCGATTGGCATCATCCTGGCGGTCAGTTTCGCGGCGAGCTGGCTCACCGTCGCGCTGGGGTTGTTCGCGAAGACGCCGGAGTCGGCGGGCATGGCCCTGGTGCCGCTGATCCTGCTGCCCTTCCTGAGCAGCGCCATCGTGCCAGTGGCGAAGATGGGAACTGGCATAAGGCAGTTCGCCGAGTACCAGCCGTTCACCCCGATCATCGAGTCCATCCGCGGGCTGCTGTCCGGCGCGCCGTCAGGCGGGTACGCGCTGGCCGCCCTCGCCTGGTGCGTCGGGATCACCCTGGTCGGCTATCTGTGGTCGCTGTCCACCTTCAAGAAAAGAGCATGACCCATTAGGGAGAAAGCTGGCGCGGGGGTCTGGGACGTAGCGGCCTCGAGGTCAGTGCCGGCCGCACGTGATCTCGACCAGCTCAGGCCAGCCTGTCTGGGTGCCCTCCAGCGTCGCCTCGGCGAACCTTGCGTCGCCGAGGCGACGCCGTGCTGCTTGCTCGATCCTGGCCGCGTCAGGGTCGGCCAGATCCGGCAGCCCGCGCACGGCGACGCTGGCGGCGAGCAACCGCGCCGCCTGCTCGAACTGGTCGAGGCGCAGGGCCAGGTCAGCGACCCCGAGGACGACATGCGCGATCAGCGGCGCGTATCTCGCCTGCGACGCCGCGGCGCAGGCCTCCGCGCGGTGGGCCCGGACCTCGCCCAGGTCATCGGTGAGGTAGCCGAGCAGGTTGTGCCTCATCGCGACGATGTTCGCGTCATCCGCCTGATCGCCCAGCAGGGCCGTGGCGATGCCGAGCTGCTGGTAGGCCTCCTGCGGCTGGCCGGCCCAGCGAGCGAGCTGTGCCTTCGACAGGGCCAGCTCAGCCAGGGCGTCCGGCCAGGTCACGCGCTCGGCGTAGCGCTGAGCCTCGGCTATCGCCGCCGCGCTGGCCTCCTGGTCGCCTAGCAGCCAGAACACCTGCGCCTGCTGGGCCCGCATCCGGATCGCGTCGTCGATCGCGCCGAATTCCATGACAATCGCGATCGCCTCCTCATAGTGCTCACACGCACGGGCTAGCTCGCCCCGCACGGCGATCCGGTCCGCCAGCTCGGACAAGGCGAGCGAAATCCCGTACCGCTCGCCGAGGGCACGGAACTCGGCCAGAGCCTGCTCGAGATGCGCGTCTGCGGCCCGGTCGTCCTGGCCGAGTACGATCCGCATCTTGCCGCGGAGCAGCCGGCCCTGCGCGCGGACCCAGGGATCCTCGCTGTCCAGCAACGGGTCGAACGCGGACAGGAAGCCGTCCGGCTCGCGCAGCATGCGTTCCAGCGGGGCGACGAACTCCAGCCGCGGGTCACGGGACTGACTGCGCTGGCCAAGCTCGTACGCCTTGTGAATCCATTCCGCCACCTTGTGCTGGTCGCCTCGTCCGGAACTCAGGAAGTGCGCGACCAGCGCGTACACCGTGGCGCGGATTTCATCGGTCACCTCGCCCGAACTGCCGGCGGCGGCGGTGAGCAGTTCGAGACCTTCGGTCTTGTGCCCGGCGAGCCACCAGTACCAGCCAGAACCCGCCGCCAGCCGCATCGCCGCCTGCGCCTCGCCGGCCGTGAGCGCGCCGCGCATAGCGGCGCCGATGTTGTCGTGCTCGGCGCTCAGCGTGGCGAGCCAGCCCAGTTGCTCGGCGCGGCGGAGATTCGGCTCGGCGGCCTCGGTGAGTTCGATGAAGTAGGCCAGGTGCGCCTGGCGGGCCAGGTCTGACTCCCCCGCCGCCGCGAGCTGCTGTCCGGCGTACTCCTTGATCGTGCCGAGCATCCGGTAGCGCGGCGCGCTGTCACCATCGACTCCCTCGGCTACCAGCAGCGATTTCTCGACCAGGGCGGTGAGCAGTTCGAGAACCTGCGCTGGCTTGACGGCATCGCTGACGCACACTCGCTCGGCCGCTTCCAGGCTGGCCCCGCCCGAGAACACCGAGAGCCTGCGCAGGACCGTTCGCTCGGCGTCGGAGAGCAGCTCCCAGCTCCAGTCGACTACGGCGCGCAGGGTCCGGTGCCTGGGCAACGCGGTCCGGCTGCCGCTGGTCAGCAGGCCGAACCGGTCATCGAGCCGGCTGGCGAGCTGATCGATGGACATGGTGCGCAACCTGGCCGCCGCCAGTTCGATCGCCAGCGGCATCCCGTCTAGCGCCCGGCAGACGCGCGCCATCGTCGACAGCGCGCGGGCGTCGGCCGCGAGGTCCCTGCGTACCGCGCCGGCCCGGTCCCGCAGCAGCTGGACGGCGGGTGCGGACTCGATCTCGCCCGGCCCCGCGTCCCGCTCCGGCAGGGCGAGCGGCTCA
>DASYAT010000203.1:0-22099 GCA_036501205.1 Streptosporangiaceae bacterium
GACCTACGGGTCCTCGCCAGACGGCAACTGGCACTGCTGGCCCGCCCGGGCGGCCCGGGCGGCCCGGGCGGCCCGGGCGGCCCGGGCCGAGCATCAACGCTACGGTCCGTAGCCAGTTTGCACCAGCGGCACTCATTGGCACTCTTGCGCCCCGCTAGATGACTGCGTTTTCATGAACACGCAGGTCACAGGCGTTCGAAGGATTCGAGGCAGCCATGTCCAACGCGCCCGGAGACCAGCCGTCCCGCCAGACCCAGTTGGTCGACGAACCCAGGCCTTGCCCCAAACCCAGCGGCCGGACTGGGCTTCAGGTCGCGTTACCGGCGGACCCGGGCCACTGGCGCGGATGAAGGCCGGCGAGCCGACTGCGAGCTCCGCACAGAAATATGTTCAGTAAGAACACGCCGAACCTCAGCAACAGAGGATCACATATTCAACACGTATTTCTGCCGTCATTGAATCTATCCCGATTAATCCTCAGTGGGCCTTACGCCGGTAGGCCGTCCCGGTCGGCCGCATCCCTGCGCTATCGGCTGGCCGACCCAGCCACTGGACACAAGCGTCCACCCACTCCCACCAGCCGACACCCAGCACCGGCACCGGCACCGGCACCGGCACCGGGCCTACCCCGGTCTCAGTCCTCGCGCTGATCCAGCCCCCTCGCCTTCGGCCGACCCGGCCCGAGCCCACCCCAGCCACGACAACGCTGACCCGATCCCGTTCCTGCGCCCGGCAGCACTACGACAACGCTGACCCGGAACTGCTCAAATAGCAGCATCGTTGGCCCGCGGCTGTTGCCAGGGCTACCGGAGGACGGCGTGCCGGACCGTCGCTGGCCCGGCGCTGTTGCCAGGGCTGCCGGAGGACGGCGTGCCGGACCGTCGCTGGCCCGGCGCTGTTGCCGCGGCTGCCGGAGGACGGGCTGCCGGACCGTCGCTGGCCCGGCGCCGCTGCGGGGCTTGCCGTGGACCGGCCGCAGTCTCTCCGCAACGACGGCGCTGTTGCCTCGATGGCGGCGCTGACCCGGCCCCGTTCTAGCCCCCAAGCCCTCAATCCCCAGCCACGACACCGCCGGCCCGCGCCCGTCACTGAGATAGCAGCGCTGACCCGCCAGCACGCGATGGCGGCAAAAGGCCCAGTTCAGTTGGGCCGGGGGGCGGCGTTCGGCGGGTTAGGGGAGCGGGAGAGTGCCGAAGACTTCCTGGATCCGGCGGAGGTCGCGCATCCTGGGCTCGGTCGTGCCGCCGACCCAGCGGCTGATGGTCTTGACCGACACGCCGAGCTGCCGGGCCGCCGCCTCCTGAGTCATGTTCTGGCTACGCAGCGAGCTAGACATCCACTCGGCGAATGTGGCCGGCTGACCGGGGCCGCCTAGCAGCACCGGAGCCGACGGGCTGAGCGCGGCCGCCTTGGCCGCCTCATCGGCCGCAGCCGACTGCGCGGCGGCGCCGTATCCAACGGCGTCATACTCGGTCCAACCGGACCCGGCCGCGCCGTTCCCTGCCAGTGGCTGCCCGTCCACGCCGGCCGCACCAGCCGACGCCCCTTGCCCGGCCATTCCCTGGCCGGCAGCGCCGGCGCCGTATCCGCCCGCGCCCGGCCCGCCCGCACCATATCCACCGGCGCCGTATCCACCTGCGCCCTGGCCCGCGTACCCCCGACCCGCGCCGGCCTGCCCGGGCGCGCCGCCAGAACGGGCAGAACTGTCCGGTACCAGCAGCTGCGAGTCCGAGTGCAGTACGTCAACTTCGACGTGCTCAGGGAAGATGCGGAACGCCACGTTGATCGAACCAGTGGGACCTGCGGCGTCAAGCAAGGCCCGGAAAACGGTCTCGCCGACCTCGCGCGTACCTTCTTCGGTCAGAGGTGACTCAGCTAGGCAATGCCGGACGAAGTTGCGGATATCGGGAATCGATGACGGGCGCGCAGGGAAAACCTGCGACAGCACCACGACTGGTGCTACCTCGATCGGCTCGACCCCGGGCCCGTAACTGGGCTCAGCCACCGGTCACTCCCTCAACGTGCGCCCGTACAGGCAAGTCTGCATTGCCTGACCGGGCAAAACCAGCCTCACACCCCGACCAGACATGACCGCAAGACCAAAGTGTGTGCAAGCGTACGTGCACGGCGGCCAATCCGGAAGCCCGGCACTGAGCCGGAGACCGGCATTAACCCGAGATTCCCGTTTTGTGGTCATTGATTTTTGATCTTGGTCGGACTGCCGGACATTTCTGTCCGGTCAGATGTCGCTTCTGTCTTGTAGGTCGGTCCTTACAGGTTTACCATGGGCGGCGACTGCGCATCACTAAAGCGAGGTGCGTCTTGATCTCCGCAGCCCGAACAAATCTGCCGAATGCGATCCACGGGGCTAATGCCACCGATTGGTTAACCCTGCCCGCACAAAGCGGCAGTTTGGTGCGATTCAGGCACGCAGGATTTCCGAATCTCCGCAGTGAATGGTGCGTACGTTCGGGTCGCTCGCGTCATAACATCTAGCCAACTGTTCTAACCGAGGAGGTTGGCCCTATGGCCGCTGACACCCAGGCCCAAGGCACCGCCCAGGAAAAAGAGGCGGAGCCTTTGGTTCACATCCTCTGGATGAACGGAGGCCTCAGCTGTGACGGCGACTCGGTAGCGCTTACTGCCGCGACGCAGCCCAGCATCGAAGAGATCGCGCTCGGCGCCCTTCCAGGTCTGCCCAACGTCGCGGTGCACTGGCCGCTCATTGATTTCGAATGCGGCCCCGAGACCGGAGCAGATAATTTCATCGAATGGTGGCATAAGGCCGACAGGGGCGAGCTTGATCCCTTTGTCCTAGTGGTCGAGGGATCGATCCCCAACGAGGCGATCAAGGACGAAGGCTACTGGTGCGGCTTCGGCAACAACCCGGCCACCGGCCAGCCGATGACCACCAGCGAATGGCTCGACCGGCTGGCGCCTAAGGCCACTGTGGTCCTAGCGGTCGGCACCTGCGCCACCTACGGCGGAATCCACGCAATGGCTGGCAATCCGACCGGAGCAATGGGCGTGCCCGACTACCTCGGCTGGGACTGGCGGTCAAAGGCCGGGCTGCCGATCGTCTGCGTGCCTGGCTGTCCCATTCACCCCGACAACCTGTCGGAGACCATTCTTTACCTGCTCTACCAGGTCGCCGGTCAGGCACCGATGATCCCGCTGGACGAGGCACTGCGCCCGACCTGGCTGTTCGGCGCGACCGTGCACGAAGGCTGCGACCGGGCCGGCTACTACGAGCAAGGCGACTTCGCGAACGAGTACGGATCATCGAAGTGCCTGGTCAAGCTCGGCTGCTGGGGTCCGGTGGTGAAGTGCAACGTGCCCAAGCGCGGCTGGATCAACGGCGTCGGCGGGTGCCCGAACGTTGGCGGCATCTGCATCGCCTGCACGATGCCTGGCTTCCCCGACAAGTTCATGCCGTTCATGGACGAACCGCCGGGATCCCGCGTCTCCACCGCCGCGAGCACGCTGTACGGCACAGTGATCCGTACGCTCAGGGGCTTCACTACCAAGACCGCCGACGAAGAGCCCAAGTGGCGCAAGAAGGGCAACGAACTGCTCACCGGTTACCAGAAGAGCTGGTGAGTCCGGTCGTGCTAGCCGGCGCTGCACCGGGTACCGAGCCTGCCCGCCCGGTACCCAGTGCAGCGTTGCCGCCGCTAGTGCCCCAGCGGGCAGACGCCCGTTCCGTGGCTGCACACGATGGCCCAACAGGTCGTCCTAGGAGAGAAGGAATTTAACGATGACGACGGCCGACGACACCGGCGTAGTGGAGATGGCCTGGGATCCGATTACCAGGATCGTGGGCAGTCTCGGGATTTACACGAAGATCGACTTCAAGCAGAAGCGTGTCATCGAGTGCCACAGCACCTCCTCGATCTTCCGTGGCTACAGCATCTTCATGAAGGGCAAGGACCCGCGCGACGCGCACTTCATTACCAGCCGGATCTGCGGGATCTGCGGCGACAACCACGCCACCTGCTCGGTCTACGCCCAGAACATGGCCTACGGGGTCCGGCCACCGCCCCTGGGCGAATGGATCATCAACCTCGGCGAATCGGCCGAGTACATGTTCGACCACAACATCTTCCAGGAGAACCTGGTCGGCGTGGACTTCTGCGCCCGCATGGTCGGCGAGACCAACCCGGGCGTGCTCGAACTGGCAAACCGGACCGAGGCGCCGCACGCCGGCGATCACGGCTACAAGTACATCGGCGACATCATGCGCTCGCTCAACCCGCTTGAGGGCGAGTTCTACCGCGAGGCGCTCCAGGTCAGCCGGTCCACCAGGGAGATGTTCTGCCTGATGGAGGGCCGCCACGTGCACCCGAGCACGCTCTACCCGGGCGGCGTGGGCACGACGGCGACCGTGCAGCTCTTCACTGACTACCTGACCAGGCTGATGCGCTACGTCGAGTTCATGAAGCGCGTCGTCCCGATGCACGATGACCTGTTCGACTTCTTCTACATGGCGCTTCCCGGCTATGAGGAGGTCGGCCGCCGGCGCGCCGACATGGTCTGCTGGGGCAGCCTGAACGACCCGGAGCACTGTGACTTCCGGTACGAGAACATGACCAACTGGGGCCGGAAGATGTTCGTCACCCCCGGCGTGATCAGGGACGGTAAGCTGCTCACCAACGACCTGGTCGACATCAACCTCGGCATCAGGATCCTCCTCGGCTCCTCGTACTACGAGGACTGGGAAGACCAGGAAATGTTCGTGACCCGCGACCCGCTGGGCAACCCGGTGGACCGCAGGCACCCCTGGAACCAGCACACGATCCCGCGGCCGGCCAAGCGTGATTTCGACTCCAAGTACAGCTGGGTCATGTCGCCGCGCTGGTTCGACGGCAAGGACTACCTGGCCTGCGACACCGGCGGCGGCCCGATCGCCCGACTCTGGGCGACCGCGCTCGGCGGCCTGGTCGACTTCGGCTACGTCAAGTCGACCGGCAACAGCGTGCTGATCAACCTGCCGAAGACGGTCAGCAAGCCTGAAGTCCAGTTCGAGTGGAAGATCCCGGTGGACGCCACCGGCGCTCCGCTGTCGAACGCCATCGAGCGGGACCGGGCGCGGACCTACTTCCAGGCTTACGCGGCCGCGTGCGCGCTGTACTTCACCGAGAAGGCACTCGCCGAGATCCGGGCCGGGCGGACCAAGACCTGGGAACCGTTCAACGTGCCCGACGAGGCGAACAGCTGCGGGTTCACCGAGGCCGTACGAGGTGTGCTCTCGCACCACATGGTGATACGCGGCGGCAAGATCGCCAACTACCACCCGTACCCGCCGACCCCGTGGAACGCCAGCGTCAGGGACAGCTTCGGCACGCCAGGACCGTACGAGGACGCGGTCCAGAACACGCCGATCTTTGAGGAGAACCCGCCGGACCGGTTCAAGGGCATCGACATCATGCGCGCGGTGCGCAGCTTCGACCCGTGCCTGCCCTGCGGCGTCCACATGTACCTCGGCAACGGCAAGACCCTGGAGAAGGTGCATTCTCCGATGTCAGTCATCCTGTCGACCTGACAGGGCAATGCCGCCCCAGGCCGGGCCAGGCGGAGCGGCCCGGCCTGGGGCACCTGAGGTAGAGAATTCAGCTACGAGGTGTCGGGCCAGCCAGGCACCGCGAGGCAGCGGAGGCAAGGCCTCATGACGCAGGTACAAGGAGTAGGTGAGCAGGTTGACACGCTGCTCGCCGCGCTCCGGACTGGCAGCGGCGACTCCGCTGCGATCGCTGACGAGCTGGTGCGGCTGCTGATCGGCCTGTACGGCGATGGCCTGACCAGAATCACCGAGATCCTGGCCGAGCAGGGCCCAGCCGGCTCGCAGATCATGAGCTCGATGATCGAGGACCCGCTCGTCGAGAGCCTCCTGCTCCTGCACGATCTGCATCCGCTCGATGTCGATGCCAGAGTCCAGCGCGCCCTGGACGAGGTCAGGCCGTACCTCGGCTCGCACGCCGGCGGCGTGGAGTATCTCGGCGTCGTCGATGGCGTGGCCAAGCTGCGGCTGCAGGGAAGCTGCGATGGCTGCCCGTCATCGACGGTCACCGTCCAGCTCGCGATCGAAGGCGCCGTGCTGAACGCGGCCCCTGAGGTCAGCGAGGTCGTAGTCGAGGGCATGACCAAGGCACCCGAGCCGGCCCTGCTGCAGATCGGCCGCCGCCCGGATCCCGGCCAGCCGGGAACCCTGAACGACAGCCAGGCAGTGAGCGCGGCCTCCGGCTGGGACGGCTGGGTCACGCTGCCGAACATCGGCCCGCCCAGCTCCCGTCCGGTGATCGCGTCGGCGGCCGGGACGACTGTGCTCGTCTGCTCTGTCAGAGGCACGCTTTACGCTTATCGAGACGCGTGCGCGGGCTGCGGATCGTCACTGGCTGACGGTGTGCTCGAGCGCGAGCAGCTGACCTGCCCCAGCTGCGGCGCCCGGTACAACGTCCGGCTGGCCGGACAGAGTCTCGGCGACGACGAGTTGCGGCTCGACCCGCTGCCTCTGCTCGCCGACAGCCAGGGCGTCCGGGTGGCCGTACCTGAAGCTGGGGCATTGCAGATATGAGCAGCCCATCTGGCCTGCGCCGGTTCGTCTCCGGTTCTGCCGATCCCCCGGCCGCACCCGCCGCTGATACCAGTGATCCCCGGGCAACGCTCTCGGCCGCAATCGGCCGCGAGATCCAGCCCGGGCCAACACGCGCGGGCCAGGATCAGGAAATCGAGCACTGCGAGCTTTGCTCGGCTGTCGTTCCGGCGGAACACGGTCATCTCGCTGATCTCGAAACCTCGAGCTTGATGTGTGCCTGCCGGGCCTGCTATCTCCTGTTCACCCGGTCAGAAGCCGTTCGCGGCCGGTACCGCGCAATCCCCGACCGTTACCTGACCGACCCTCGCCACCCGATCTCGACGGCCGACTGGGAGGCACTCGAAATCCCCGTCGGCCTGGCGTTCTTCCTGAACGATTCCCGCACCGGCCACGTCACCGGCTTCTACCCGAGCCCGGCTGGCGCCACCGAATGCCGGCTCGACCTCCAAGCCTGGGACGAGCTCGCCGCCACCCACCCCCTGCTTGCCGCAGCCGAGCCCGATGTCGAGGCCATCCTGATCTCCCGCCCGGACCCGCGCGCGCAGACGCGTACCGTCGACAGCTTCATCGTCCCGATCGATGCCTGCTATGAACTCGCCGGCCGGATGCGCCTGTACTGGCGCGGGTTCGACGGCGGCTCCGAGGCCAGGGCCAGCATCGCCGAGTTCCTCGACAAGGTGCAGGCCCAGGCTCGCGTCCTGAACCAGGGCGCCTGACATGACAGAGCTGGTCTTCGACTGCGTCGGTGCGACACCGGACAAGTATGCGGTCACGCCCTCGATGTCGTTGAAGCTCCGGATCTCGGAAACCACCGGCCAGCGCGTTGACTCGATCGCGCTGCGCTGCCAGATCCGGATCGAGCCCGCCCGCCGCAAGTACACCGCGGACGAGGCCGAGAATCTCAACGACCTGTTCGGCGACACCGCCCGCTGGGCTGACACGCTCAAGCCGATGCAGTTCACTACCGTGGCGACGATGGTGCCCGGATTCACCGGCAGCATCGAGGTCGACCTGCCGATCTTGTTCACCTACGATCTCGAAATCGGCACCACCAGGTACTTCACCGGCCTGGAAGGTGGCGAGATCCCGTTGCTGCTCCTGTTCAGCGGGACGGTGTTCTCGACTGTCGACGGCCGGCTCTCGATCCAGCAGGTGCCATGGAGCAAGGAGGCGCACTACCGCCTGCCGCTCACCGTCTGGCAGGAAGCCATCGACGCCCACTTTCCAGACAGCGCCTGGATCAAGATGAGCCGGTCGACCCTGGACATACTGCTCGAATTCAAGTCCCGCGCCGCGCTCCCGACCTGGGATGCCACGATCGCCACACTGCTGTCTTTGGCGGCAGAAAGCTCCGAGCGGGCTTATGACGTCTGATCCAGAGCACCTCGCCGAGGCCCGGAAGGTCGCTGACGCGATCCTTTACGAGGGCTATCTGCTGTACCCGTACCATCAGGCCTCCCAGAAGAACCGGTCGCGCTTCCAATTCGGCGTCCTGATGCCGGTCGCCTACGCCGAACTGGACCCGTCCGAGCCGTCGGCCAACCAGACCCAGTGCCTGGTCGAGTGCCGTGACGACGCCCAGGTTCTGGTCACGGTCAGGTTCCTGCAGCTGCAGCGGCGAGGTATTGAAAAAGCCGAAGGCGCGGGGGGTGCGGGGGGTCGTCCCCCCGCGAGTCATATTGAAAAAGCCGAAGGCGCGGGGGGTGCGGGGGGTCATAGTGAGGAGACCGGCGAGTCCGGCGAGTTCCGCGAGGTCAGCGCGCTCATGGTGGACGGGCAGGAGCACACTGCCTGGGACGAGGCGGTCGAGCGCGAGGAGCTGATCACAGTCGGGGCCGGCGAGCTGACCAGCGGCGAACTCACCCTCCCGTTCAGCTTCGGCCCGCAGACGACGCATGAGGAACTCACCGACCGGGCCGGCCAGCTAGCCGGACGGATCACGCGGACGCTGGCCGCCGTCCACGGCACCGTCAGGCTAAGCGGCGAACGAGTCGCGGGCCCCTACGGTGCGATGCGGCTCACCGTCAAGGTCGAGAACGCCTCGGTGCCCACCAAGCCGCTGCGCAGCCGTGAAGACGGGCTAGGCTGCGCGCTGATCGCGACCCACGCGCTGATCTCGGTCCCCGGCGGGTCCTTCATCTCGATGACCGACCCGCCCGAGTGGGCGTCGTCCGAGGTAGCCGCGTGCGAGAACACGGGCGTCTGGCCAGTGCTGGCCGGCCCGGCCGACTGCCGCGACCTGATGCTGTCCTCGCCGGTGATCCTGTACGACCACGCCGAGGTGGCGCCGGAGAGCGGCGGAGACCTGTTCGACGCGACCGAGATAGACGAGATCCTGACGCTGCGCACGCTCGCGCTCACCGACGCGGAAAAACAGGCCGCCCGCGCGACCGACCCCCGCGCCACCGAGCTGATCGACCGGCTCGAAAGCATGCCGCCGGAGATGCTCGACAAGCTGCACGGCGCGATCCGCTACCTCAACGCCGTCCCCACCTGGGGTTCAAGCGCACCAGCCAGTCAAGGCCAGCAGCCTGGGCAGAGCGTCCTGCGCCTGCCGTCCCCCGGCCCGGACGAAAACGATCGAGTCCCGTGGTGGGACCCAGGCTCGGACACGAGCGTCTCCCCCGACACCGACTGGGTCATCATCGACGGCGTCCCGATCTCACGCGGCAGCAAGGTAATCATGCGTCCTGGCAGCCGCCGCACTGACGCCCAGGACCTGTTCCTGATCGGCCGCCGCGCCACCGTCGAAGCCGTCCTCTACGACGTCGACGACAAGGTCCACGTGGCGGTCACGCCCGATGACGACCCAGCCGCCGACCTGCAGCGAAGCCACGGCCGCTTCCTCTACTTCGCTACCGACGAGATCGAGCCCGCCGACCGAGCGGACTCAGGCACACGCACCGAACTGGAGGATCCGGCATGATCATGAAGCTAGTAAAGGCCGCCGTGATAGCGGTGGTGCTCGTGGTGATCGTTCAATCCATCCCGGACATCAAGCGGTACCTAGAACTGCGCGAGATGTAGAGGCAGGTATGGAGACCATCATCGGGTTCGCGGCCGGGTATCTGGTCGGCTCCAAAGAAGGCAAGGCCGGTCTTGAGCGGCTGAAGACCTCCATCCAGGCGATTGCGAAATCGCAGGAAGCGCGCAAGCTGGCGGGCGACGCCGCCTCGCTGGCCGGAATGCTAGTGCGGCAGGCCTCCGCCCGGGGCCTCGGCGCGAGCGCCAGCGGCGTCGCCGAGATCGTCATGCGCCGCGTCAACGAATCCGCGACCGCCAAGCGCGCCAGCGACTAGCTGAGCCGCGCCGGACGCTGACCGCGATTCGCGGCTAGATCGGGAAGCGGCCGCGGCGCCAGTACCAGTGGCGGCCGGCCAGCAGGTGGTCGGCGACCGCGCGCTGCAGCACCGTGCGGCGCGTCAACTGGTCGAGCGGCGTGGTCAGGGCGCGGAACACGAACCGCAGCACCTCGACATCGGCGTCGATCCCATCGGTCTCCTCGTAGGGTTCCAGCTCGAACCGGCGCTGGAACCGGACGATATTGGAGTCCTCGGGCAGGTACTCCAGAAGCTGCGGGTCGAGCAGCCACGAGCCGCAGGAGAACTCAGGGTAGCGCTCGTCGGGAAAGTGGCGCGGGAAGAACGCGCGGGCTTCGTCCAGCGAGGCCGTCACCGCTTCCGGGGTCATCGGCCCCGACTCGGGAATGTGCAGGCCGATGGCAGTGCCGCCGCGCTGGTATTGCAGCCGGCCCAGCTCGTACACGCCGCCGCGCGCGTGCAGCGTCAGCCAGCCCTGCATGACCGGCCACCCCTCGCCGTGCATCCGCCGGTCGATCGCGAGGTTGCGGCCCAGGTCCGCGAGGGTCACCCACGAAACGGAATCGGCGATTCCGTGGTCGCGGTGGTACCCGGTGACAACGTCGGCCAGGGCCAGGTACGCGTACACGTAGAGATGCCGCCAGGCGGGTCCCCGCTCGCGCGGTAGCTCAGGACCAGGCGGAAGCCAGTCATGGCCCCCGAGATCGGCGCGCACCAGGGCAATCGAGCGCTCAAGCAGCCAGCGCAGCTCCGGAGTCCACAGCGCAGAGCCGGGGTCTGGCCAGCCCGCCATGATCTCAGCGGCGTCATCGGGCCGCACCGCGAGCCGGTCCAGGATCGCGGGCGCATCGGCCTTGGCGGGCAGCGGAGCCGACGGCCGGTCGCCAGCGAGCCTGTGCACGCGGTCGATGTCCTCGACGGGTACCCCGAGCCGAGCAGCGACCTCGCCCAGATCCACGCGGACGACCCTTCGTGAGGCGGCCGGCTGAACCGGGTTACGCCCCGGGGCCGCGCGCACGGCCCCGGGCCGGGCGGGCCGGGCCTACCGGCCCTGCCGGGTGAAGATTCGCAGGAAGAACAGGAACACGTTCAGGATGTCGAGGAAGATCGACGCGGCCAGCAGCGGCGCTGACTGTATGTTCTGCCCCGTGCGCAGCCGCTGGAAGTCGACCATCGTGAACCCGGCGAAGATCACCAGGCCGAGGATCGAATAGATCAGCGACGCGTGCGGGATGTTGACGAAGATCAGCACGATCCCGAACAAGATCAGGCCGATCAGCGCGAAGAAACAGATCCGAGCCAGCGATGAGAGGTCGCGCCTGGTCGCATAGCCAGCGGCTCCGAACCCGGCGATGAACAACGCGGTCGCGCCGCCGGACTGGGCTAGAGCGGCCGCGTCCGTGTGCGCGTAGTAGGCCAGTGTCGGCGCCAGCGCCAGGCCCATCAGCACACCGAACCCGACCAGCAACCCGGTCGTCACGTTCGCCGAACGTCGCACCGTGAACCGCATCGCGATCAGGCACACGATCGCGGCGATGAACCAGACGATGCCAAGCTGGTAAGAAAGGTTGCGGCCGACGTAGGCACCAGCCGCGAACAATGCACCAGTCAGCGCGACAAGTCCCATTGTCTGGCTGAACAGCGTGCGGGTTTGAACCTGAGTCGCCGCGCCACCGAAGTCGCCGTAAAGGGCGGATCCGCTCACGATAAATCCCCTTTCTTAACTTTCGCTTCCATCATCGCCCATAGGTCAAGGTGTTGGCGCCAGCGAGTCACTGGCATGATTCCCTGCATGCGCATCTTGATCATCGGGGGAACCGCGTTCGTCGGACGGCACATCACCGCGGCGGCACTGGCGGCCGGGCACGACGTCACGGTCTTCAACCGCGGCCACCGCAATCCCGGCCTGTTTCCGCAGGCCACGCACCTAGTCGGGGATCGTAACACCGACCTGTCAGCGCTCACGGCGGGCGAGTGGGATGTCACGATCGACGTCTGCGCCTACTTCCCGCGTCAGGTCCGCGAACTGGCGGCCGCCCTGAACGGACGAGGCGGACATCACATCTTCATCTCCTCGACCTCGGCGTACCGAACCCCGGTCGCCCGCGGTTTCACCGAGAACGCGCCTCTGGCCGGGCTCGACGATCCCGGCACCGAGGAGATCACCGACGAGAGCTACGGCGGGCTCAAAGTGGCATGCGAGCAGGCCGCCGCCGAGCTTTATGGCGCGGCGAACACGACGATCGTCCGGCCGACGTACGTGATCGGGCCGCATGATCTGAGCTACCGGTTCACCTGGTGGGTTGAGCGGCTTGCCGTCGGCGGGACCGTGCTCGCGCCCGGTGACCCGTCCGACCCGATCCAGGTGATCGATGCCAGGGACATGGCCAGCTGGATCGTCGGCCTGGCCGCCGGGCCGGTGGCCGGCACCTTCCACGCGGTCAGCCCGCCGCCGCCGTACGGGTTCGGCGACCTGCTCAACGCGATTGCCGCCGAGGTCGCGCCGCCGGGGACCGAACTGGTCTGGGCGAGTTCGGAGTTCCTGCTGACGCAGGGAGTCGATGAGGCGAGCCTGCCGCTGTGGCCGGCCTTCGACGGCGAGAGCGACATCAATGCGGCCGATCCGGCCGCGGCGACAGCCACCGGCCTGCGCACCCGTTCGGTCGGCCGCAGCGCGGCCGAGGTGCACGAGGCTCAGGGGAGCGACCCGGTCACGCCGCGCGAGGGTGTCGGGCTGGCGCCGGAGCGTGAAACCGAGTTGCTGGAACTATGGCTAGCTAGTCGCTGAGAGGGAACCGAACCCGCGCAAATCTTTCTCCCTGAAAAGGTTGTCGACCGAACGCTGGGATGAAACTGGCCGCCCAGGGGTCGGGCTGGCATTTGGGGTCGTCGACCGAACGCTTGGATGAAGCTGGCCGCCTAGGGGTCGGGCTGGCATTTGGGGTCGTCGACCGAACGCTGGGATGAGGCTGACGGCATGGGGGCGGGCCGGGTATCAGTCAGGAAGGATCTGGCGCGGGATTCGGGGCGGGCGGTCGCGGCGCTGCCATTCCCTCGGGTAGCCGAGCGAGACTTCCACGTGCCGCACGCCGTCGTGCCAGATCGTTCTGGGGATGTGCAAGTGGCCGTAGACGACCGTCGCGGCCCGGAAGCGCGTGGGCCAGTCCGCCGTACGTTCCGTGCCGCACCACTGGGCGAAGACGGGGTATCGCAGGACGCGGGTGGGTTCGCGCACAATGGGGAAATGGTTCACCAGGATCGTCTGGGTACCGGGCGGCAGTTCGGCCAGGCGGCGCTCGGTCAGCGCCAGCCTCGCCTCGCACCAGGCGTCAATGCTCGGGTAAGGATCGGGATGCAGCAGCATCTCGTCGGTGCAGACGATTCCGGTGGCGTACGCCTGTTCGAGGGCTTCGGCCTTGGTGTTCGCACCGTCCGGGCGGAACGTGTAGTCGTAAAGAAGGAACAGTGGTGCGACTACGACTGAACTGCCTTCTGGGCCTGTGTCCCAGACCGGGTAGGGGTCTTCTGGGGTTAGGACGCCGAGGCGGCGGCAGATGGCGACTAGGTGGTCGTAGCGTTCGACGCCGCGCAACTGTGAGGTGTCGCGGGGGTGCGTCCACAGCTCGTGGTTTCCCGGCGCCCAGATGACCTTGGCGAAGCGGCTGCGGAGGACGCCGAGCGCCCACTCGATGTCGGCAACGAACTCTCCGACGTCGCCGGCGACGATCAGCCAGTCGGCGTCGGTCGTGGGGGTCAGGTTCTCTACGAACGGGCGATTCTGAGCGTGTCCTACATGCAGGTCACTGACGGCGAGCAAGCTGGGCGACCCGGCTGCGATTTCTGGCTCATCTGCGCTGCTGACGCCCACGTCCGCGATCATCGCACACGCCGTTCCAAGCCATCCAGCCGAAGGCCGCGTACTTGCGGGTAGCGCCGGCTGGAACCGGGCCGAGACTGTCGGTGGGGTGCGAGAGACTGTCGTTGTGCGGGTTGCTGTGGTGCCCGGCCCACCCGGGGCCGGCCAGGGCGGACTCCTGCGCGAGCTCGACGAGGCCGGAAGCCCGATCTCGGACGCGGTGATGGTGCCCGATCTCGCGGTCGCCGTGCGCAAGTACGAGCAGGCTGGCGGGGTTCGGTGGGTCTGGTCGTCGGCCCTCGGCTTCTACTCCGAATTGCTGCTGGCCGGCGCCAGGGTCGTGCGGTGCCACGACGTAGCGCTGGCCGATGCCTTGCTGACGGCCAGAGACGAGGCGCTCAATCAGGCCAGCCAACCTGCTGAAGCAGTTGACGCCGGCCGGGCGATACTGCGGGCGGCGGACGCGCAGCGGCTCGCCTGGGCCAACGCGCACGCTGGCGGCAAAACGATCCAGGACGCGTTGTTTGAGGACTCGGAACTTACCGCTTCGCTCACTGCCCAGACGTCCGACCCTGAGCTGGGCCAGGCTGACGCCAACCTGACGGAGCGGCTGAATGCGCTGATCGCCGTCCACGCTGACCAGTTGCGCCGGATCGCGGCCGACAAGCACCCGCAGCGGTTCGCCATGCTGGTCGCGGCCGACTCGGCCGGCGCGCTGACCGCTGCCGAGATGACGCTGGCCGGTCTTCCCTGGCGCACTGACGTACACGACGCACTGCTCACCGAACTCCTCGGTCCGAGACCGCCGGTCGCCGTCGCCGGACGCGGGGCGGCCGCCCAGCCGATGCGGCCGGCGAAGCTGGCGGTGCTCGCGAGCCAGATCGCCGATGCCTTCAGCTCCCGCCGCCCGGTGAACCCCGACTCCCCCACCCAGTTGCTCAAAGCACTCGCAGCCGAGGGCGTCCGGGTGCCGTCGACCAGGCTCGCCGTGCTGAAGGACGTTGATCACCCCGCGATCCCGCCGCTGCTTGAGTACAAGGAGTTGTCCAGGCTGCATTCGGCCTTCGGCTGGTCCTGGCTTGACACCTGGATCACGGACGGGCGGTTCCGCCCCGAGTACGTCGTCGCCGGGGTCGTTTCTGGCCGCTGGGCGTCCCGAGGTGGCGGCGCCTTGCAGATCCCCCGGATGCTGCGGCGCGCCGTGGTCGCCGATCCGGGCTGGGTCTTCGTCGTCGCTGACGCGGCCCAGCTAGAGCCGCGCGTGCTCGCTGCCCTCGCCGGCGATCGCGCCTTCGCCGCAGCCGGCGCTGCCGGCGACCTCTACACCGAGGTTGCCGGCGCCTTCGACGGCGACCGGGCTAAAGCGAAGATCGCGATGTTCTCGGCCATGTACGGCGGCGCGGGCGGCGAAGCGGGCCAACTGCTCGCCGTACTCCGAAACCGATTCCCGGCCGCGTCCGGCTACGTCGAGGCAGCGGCGCGGGCCGGTGAGGAAGGCCGCGTCGTCCGTTCCGTGCTCGGCCGGACCTGCCCGGCTCCGTCCGCCCGCTGGCGCGAACTGACCGAGGAAGCCGCCGATCCAGACACCGAGCGCGACCCGAGCGCTGGGCTAGCTTCGCGCGCCCGAGGCCGGTTCACCAGGAACTTCGTCTGCCAGGCCAGTGCGGCCGACTGGGCGGCGGTGATGCTGGCCAACCTCCGGGTCGGCCTGATGAGGTTCGAGTCCTCCGCGCCGGCCCTGCATCCAGACCTCGGTCGATCAGGCGGCGATCCGCCGGGCACCCGCGTCGCCGACAATGCGCCAGACGCCCGCACTACCGGCAGCCCGCAAGACCCGCGCACCGCCGGCAGCCCGCAAGACGCAGCCTCCGGGCGGGCGCTGGACACCCGCCCGGAGCTGGTGTTCTTTCAGCACGACGAGGTGATCGTGCACTGCCAGGAGCACCTGGCTGACGCCGTGGTAGCCGCCGCGACCAAGGCGGCCAGTGACGCCGCCCGCCAGGTCTTCGGCCTGACCCAGGTCGTATTCCCGCTCACAATCGCCGTGGTCACCTGCTACGGCGACGCGAAGTAGTGCCTGAACGCGGCTGCCTGGTTTCGGAGCAGGTCCGGGCTACGGCCCGGACTGGGCGGGTGGCCCTGTGCGGCGGGAGAACCGGCACGGCAGCAACACGAGCCCCCGAGTAACTGGCCAGTCACGGGCGGCCGGGTTCATGATCACCCCGACTCCGGGGAATGCACATATTCACCTTGGATCCGTAGGTCATCTGGTGGTGTGCACGTGTAAGGCCGGCACATGAACGGGAGTGGCGCAGCGGATTAGCCGGAGCCGGCCCGCCGCCCGGGTGATCCTGCGGGAACTGCACCGGCGCCGCTCTGGTGCACCTGGCCGGCGGCCAGCGCAGAACATGCGCACTGGCTCGCGTCGTGGTCACCAGCTATGGCGACGCGAAGTAGTGTCCTGAACCTGTGCAACCTCGGACACTCTGCTGGTTCAGGCAACCGGTCCGTTGAGTGCGCGTACAGTTACTCTCCGTAATCGTTGAGATGACGGGCGGCCAGCAACTCCTGGCCGGGCCCGTCATTTCGTTAGCTTAACGACAGGACGGTAACTCATGGCATTCCGATCGCGGCTGGCACGTCTGACCGCTGGCGCCGCACTGGCTCTCCCGGCCGTCGCGGCAATCTCGATCCTGCCCGGCACCGCCGCCCAGGCTGCAGAGTGCAACTCAAACCAGGCGGCAGTCCACTTCGTCAATGGCTCGGCCCGCTGCCAGGACTATGGCAGCGTGACCTATATCGCATTGCGCGAAGGTGACAAGATCCGGAACATCTGCGCTGGCAGTTCGACAATGGCCTTGGTCTTTCCCGAAACGGCCGTCACACGACCTGTTTTCCCCGGCAAATGCGAGAAGGTCAGCCTCGATTTCAATGAACTCGTAGTACGGACAATTGCGTTCTGACGCTCGTTGCCTGTTAGTCGGCGTGTCGTCCCAAGCACGGGGCAGGCCCACCGGGCGTAGGCCTGCCCCCTATGCGTCGCGTTCCGCCTAGCGGCGAGTACCTAGTGCGGCTCCTCTCGTGAGCTGGTGGAACAGTTGCTCGGTGTCCGGGTGCGGCTCGCCGCCTGGGGCGATCTCCGAGATGGCGTCAAGGCAGCCGGTCCAGGCTCCGGTCACGCCGTCCAGGTTCCCGGCCTCGTGCTCGGCGCGCATCAGCGCACGCCAGAGTTGTTCGGCGGCGGTCTCGGCGGATAGCCCGGTCCTGGCGGCCTGCGCGGCCGCTCGGGGATCGCCGGCCGCCAGGTCGAGCTGGGCGAGCAGTTCGGCGGTGTCGACGATCTCGGCCCTGATGGTCTCGATCAGCCCGATGTCGATCCACCAGTGGTAGCAGTCGTCGAACGGCTCGCCCCTGACCAGCGCCATGGCGGCCCGCAAGTCGTCGCGACGGCGCTCGGCCCGGCCTCGCCTGGCCAGGTTGCTGAAGGTCGCCCAGTCGAGGCTTAGGTCACCGTGCGGGACGTAGATGCCGCTGCCCAGGTGGATTATGTACTCCTGGCCGTCCGGAGCCTGGCCAAGGCGCTTACGTGTCCTGGTGATCAGCTGCCGGACGGAATCTGCTGGCCTCGGGTGGTCGGCATCCGGCCCCAGCAGCGAGCAGAGCCCTGAGTTGGATACCCCGACCGGCGCGTGCAACGCCAGCGCGAGGATCAACTCGGCCTGCTTTGGCAGCAACTGCTCGGCGGCACCCGCTATCTCGACCGGCCCGAGCACCTTGACCTGCAGGCTGGGCGCGGCGTGCCGGGCCCGCTTGCCCGGCGGCTTGGCGTAGCTGTCGACTGGCCCGGCCCGGTGGCCGCCGGTCCCGAAATCGCCGCCGCCGAAGTCGCTTGAGCCGGAGGCCGGCCACTGCTGGGCAGCCTGGCCGAAGTCCTGAGGCTGACCGAAAGCACCAAAGTCACCTGGCTGCCCATAAGGTTCGCCGTAGTCGGAGCGCGGGAGCGTCGACCAATCGCTCAGGGTGCCGCCCTCAGACCCGGCCGGTCCGAACGGATCGGCACCAGCCTGCGACGGAGCAGAATTCCCTGGTCCGAACCGGTTGGACCAGCCCGGTCCGTCGGGCCAGCCTGGGCGCCCAGAACCCGGCTCCTGGTTACCCAGGTCCCGGCCGTCACCCTGGAACTGCCCTGGCGGCAGGTTGGCAGGGCGGGGCAGGTTCGGCGGCAAGTAACCGACCTCGCCGTCCGGCTGGACGTACCCGATCGGGGGCGCCTGGCCGAGGTGATTCATATCCATGCTCCCTTGCGGCGACGGCCCGCTTACCGGCCGGACGAACTCCTCTTGCTGACCGGCGGGCGAAACCGGCGCCGCCGACAGCCTGATCCAGGGCGGCGCGCCGAAGTCGCCGTAGGGCGCCTCGTCCGGTCCTACGTCGGCGATATCGGCGGCGGTCGCGAAGATCCCGGCCAGCGCCTCGTATTCGGCCACGGTCAGCGTCTGCGGCCAGACCGTGATCTGGTGCTGCGGACCGAGGTAGGCGAGAGTGATCGTGGCGAGAATCTCGTCGGGCCGGTCAGGATCGCCCGCGAGCTGGAACACAGCCGGCGCCAGCTTGCCGTCCTCGCTCTGGACATCTCCTGCCACCAGCGCGGCGATGCCGCCCGGGCCGTCGGCCAGCGCGAGTAGCCGTGACATCTGGCCTGGCGTCGGTCGCATCCGGCTGACAAGCAGGGTGAGTCCCCAGTCCTCGTCGTCAGGATCGGCCATCCGGCGGGTCCTGACATCGGGCGGGCCGTTGTCGTTCAGGCGCCTGGCGATAGCCCTGGCTCTGGTCTCCAGAAGATCGAGCGCATCATCGAGATCGCCGCAGAGCTCGGCCCGGCCAAGTACGTCCAGCTCATCGCAGCCGGCGAGCACCAGGTCGTACCAGCCGCTCCAGTGACTGGAGGCCAGCTCGGTCGCCGCGGTGACGAGCACCCGGTCGGTGAGCTCATCGGGGCCCTCGCAGCAGGTGACCCGCATCGCTTCCAGATCGAGCAGCAGGTAGCCGCCCGCCTCGGTCGCTCCGGCCGTGAACAGGCCAGGAAGCAAGTCGCCAACCTCACCTGGCACCGGCGGGACCGGCTGGGTCCCCGGCTGCGCGCCGCTGAGCTTGACCGTCCAGCACATCGCCTGACGAGCCGGCGCGATCGTGAACGGCGCCGGCGGCGGTGCCGTGGCCGGGGCTGAGAGCAGGACATCGACGGTGTCGGCGGTCAGATGGATCCCGACGATGGGCGGCAGCGGCTCGCCACCGACCGCGATCCCCTCGCTGAGATCATGGAGCGCGTCCCGCAGCGTCGCCGGCGCCCGGGCGGCACCCGTGTCCGGCCCACCGTCATTGTCGGCCTGATCGCCAGCAAGCGCCGCTCCGTCCGGTCCTGCGGCCGCGAAGTCGCCCGTCCACATCGGCTCATCGACGTTGCCGGGCTCGTTGTACCGGTCAGGTGAGCCGGCCGGGCGATCGTAGGGCGCGGTGCTGGCCAGCCGTCCGTCGGCACCATCGAACAGCTCGGCATCGTCGAAGCGCCCGGGGCCGTCGAACGACTCGGGTCCGTCGAACGACTCGGAGCCATCGATTGGCTCCAGCTCGTCGAACGGCTCGTCGTACTGGTCGGATCCGTCGTATTCGTCGGCGTCGGCGCTTTCGTCGGCGTCAGCGCTGACCAGCTCATACTCGCCAGAATCATCGAACCGCTGCGAGGACTCCTGCTCGTCGGCCGGATCGAACGGCTCCCAGGTGGTCGGCGGGACCCTGCTGCCGGCCGGACCGCGCTGGTCTGACCAATCCGAGCGGTGCGGCGGTCCAAGCAGCCGGGCCAGCTCCGCCTCATCCTCATCCGGCTCAGTCGATTGCGGCCCGCCAGCCGGCCACTTGGCGGCTGCCGCCCGAAGCTTCTGCTCGACGCGGCGTTCGTCCGGATCAGTGGGCAACGCGATCCTGCGGCCTGGCCGCCGGGCCTGCCGCTGCCGATGGCGAAGCCGATCCAGGCTGGCCAGCGCCGCGCCGGCCACCATTCCGATCGAGAAGAGCGCGACTTCGGCGATCTGATCGTGTCGGTCGGCCGAACTCGCTCCTGGTTGCGTTGCCGGCCCAGATGCCTGCGTACCACCACCGCCGCCGGTCTGACCAGCCTGACCTGGCTGCCCGCCGGCTCCGTTGGCGCCGCTCGCACCGCCGGCGGCGCTCCGACCGTTCGAGCCGTGCTGGCCGTTCGAGCCATGCTGGCCGCTTGAGCCGTGCTGGCCGCTTGAGCGGTGCCCGGCCGACGGATGCGAATGACTGAAGTGCCGGTGCGCCGATGGATGTCCGTCATGGCTACCGCTGCCATGCTGCTTCCCCGAACCGTCCGACCCGTGCGGGTTGGTCGTGCCATGGCTGCCGCCACCACCGAACTGGCCGACCGATGGGAGCTCAAGGTGCCAGCCGGCCAGGATCAGCGACGGATCGGTGAACACCTGGCCGTCGGCCATCTTGTGGCTGAGGTTCAGCTTGACTATCTCGGTGTACCGGTCACCGGCGCCCAGGTAATGCTGGGCGATCGTCCACAGGCAATCGCCGTCGCGGACGACGATCTCCCGGTGCCGGGCCGCCGTCGGCTCCATTTGATCCGACCGGCCCGCCTGCTCGGAGCGGTCCGCATGAGTCGACAAGTTGGCCCGAGACACCGGCGATACGTGCTGGACGGTGGCGGCCATGGCCGAGGAGGTCGCGAGCGTCACCGCGGCCGGCGTGGTGAACGTCAGCGCGGCCAGCGCCACGAGCCGGCCGGCCATGCCCTGCAGCCCGCCAAGGCGGAGCCGGGGCGCTCGCCGTCCCCGAATGGCGGCCTGCGCCTCGGCGAGAACCGCGATCGTGAAGGCGAGCCACGCTATCCAGGACACGTATTTGACAGCCCCGATAAACAGGCTGCCGTTGTCCTGGTGGATAAGACGGGAAACGACCTGGTGAACCGTCGGCAATTTCGACGGTATCGGCGATCCTCCAAAGCGGTAAAGCGCGATCGGCAAACCGATGACCAGGATAAACAGCGTTAGCAGGGCCAGCAGGCCGCGAAGGGCGCCCTTCCCTCTATTTCTGCTCATGAGCCCGGTCCCGTCACGCCGGTGACCAAGGACGCCACCGCGGTTCCTTTCGCTGTTAGCTTGTCGATACCGACCAGCGAAAGCAGCGTGGTGTTCTCGGTGACGGTGACCGTCACCGTGATCGTGTCTCCGCTGCCGGTGACCGAGCCGCTGTAGCCGGCGTTCGCCAGGTACGCACGCGCGGCATCGAGTGCCTGCGGCATGTCGACCTGATAGGTGCCCGATTTGTAGGCAGTGGAGGTGTTCACGATGCCGGCCCCAGCCCTGGCCGCTTCCTGCGCGATCGCAGAGGCATTCTCTTTCGAATCAAGCTGACGACCGCCGTCGATCACCAGGCCGGTGAAGGCGAGCAACACGACCATCAGCACAGCGAGCATCAGGGTGAGCGAACCGGAGTCGCGCTCACCATGAGCAGGCCGGGTACTGCGATCTCGTCGCATCCGGCTTCTCCCCTCAAGGTGTGCTTCGTCGCAGAGTGTGGGGTGCGGGGTGTGACACGGGCGTGACACCGGCGCGAGCCCGGCCGGCCCACCGGCTAGCTGCGCCACGAGCCGCCCACCACCTGCTGCCGAAACAGCGAAGCCGCAAGGTTGCGCGACCGGTAAGGATCGAGCGGGGAAGCGAAGACGGCCTTCAGCGTGATCGAGCCAGGCACGCCAGGGACGGTCAGATCGGAGAGGTGCACATCACAGGTGACTCGCACCCGGATGTCCACCGGCTCGCCGATCGGCGAGTTGAAGGCCTGGCTCAGGTTCAGCAGCGTCACGATCGGCTGGCACTCCAGGCCATCGGCCGCCAGCGCCGACATCGCGCCGGTCACGGCGGCATCCTGCGCGGTGGCCTGCGAGGTCGCGACCGATGCCTGCCTGGCCGCTTCGCGGGCCGCCGCGTTGACCGCGCTCTGCGCGGTCGAGACCCGCCCGGCAGCAATGACCAGCCCGATCATGATCAAGATCAGCGGAGCGATCAGCACCAGCTCGAGCGGCGCATTGCCGCGGTCGGCTCGCAGGCCCGTCAGCAGGCCAGGCACGCGGCCCCGACGGCGACAGCGACGGCGGGCAACCCAGCCAAGCCCGCTCATGACCGGACCAGCCAAGGCCGCGAACCGGCCGGGCCATCCCAGCCAGCCGGCGGATCAGCCGCCGGGCGAGCCAGAGCGGACGGCCCTAATCCGGTCCGAGCTGGTACCGCCCGGCCACCGACCGCC